>LR134389.1:2100000-2253416 GCA_900637675.1 Streptococcus equi subsp. equi | reverse complement strand
ACGAGATTCCTTCTTGTGGATAATTCTAGAACCATTCTATCATAAATAAAGATAGTTTTCCACAAAGGATCAAGGATTATTTTAGACTTACCCACAAGCTGTGGAGATAAAATACACAATGTGTAAGATAGTTTTCCACAACTTGTGGAAAAAAGAGAAAGCCTTGTGATAAAAGGTTTTAGCCCCATTTCTCTTGTGGAAAACTGAATAAAAAAAACAGACAATCAACAAGCTAAAGCAACTTGTTGATAATTCTGTTCAATTCTTCTTGGTTTGAAAATGACAGTTGCAGCTGCCCACTGTCATTTTTTTGGAGAGACAATGCCACAGGTAATCCTAATGATTTTGAGAGCTCTTTTTCTAAAGACTTCACAAAAATGGTTTTATGTTTGTTTCTTTTTTTGGGGGATGCTTAGTCTTTACCAGCTGTTCGATTTGCCTAACGCTTAAGCCTTGATCCAGAATGTTGTGAAAATAAAGCTCCTGCTCTTTTGGTGTTGACAAGGATAATAAAGCTCTTGCATGGCCGGCGCTAATGGTACCGTCCTCAATCGCTTGTCTAATAACGTCTGGTAATTGCAGCAGTCTGATGGTGTTGCTGATATAAGGGCGTGATTTTCCCATGTATGTCGCGATGTCCTCATGGGTCATCTTATTTTTATCAATAAGTAATTGATAGGCCTTAGCCTCTTCAATAGCATTTAAATTTGAGCGCTGTAGGTTTTCTACGATGGCCTGCTGCATGCTCTCAAGAGTAGAGATTTCCTTAACAATTGCTGGAATCTTTTGAAGTCCTGCCAGCTTGGCTGCTTTAAAGCGTCGTTCTCCAGCGACTAATTCATAGCCAAATACATCAGATTTTCTGACAATGATTGGTTGAATCAAACCATTAGCCTGAATGGAATGTGCCAGCTCTTCAAGCTCTTTTTGATTAAATTGAAGACGTGGTTGATAAGGATTTGCCACAATATCCTCGATAGGAATGTGCATTAGGATTTCTGTCATATAAGCCTCTCAAAAGGGAAATAGTGGTAGCTTAACGGTTATTAGAGATACATACGGGATAAAAGAGCAAGAGCCCGCGACCATCGTCTCGGACTCAATCTCACGGGGATACCCAATGTTTACTGCTTTTTAGTTAGATCCTTAGTTGTTTTTGTTAATTTGATGTCAACTTTCTTCTTAGCAGTTCCTCTGTAGAAGGTTACCTTAATGGTGTCGTTAATCTCATGACTATATAAGACACTTTGTAGGTCACTAATTGAGCTGACTTCTTTACCGTCAACCTCAGTAATGACATCATACTGCTCCAATTTACCAAGAGCAGGCATGCCATCTTGAGTAGAGGCTACGACAACACCGCTGGTAACGCTTGTTGGAATATTCAATTGAATCAATGCATTGGTTGATAGATTACTTAAGTTTACCATTGTAATGCCTAAGGCTGGTCTGATAACAGCTCCGTTAGACTCTAGTTGGTTAATAATGGTGACAACATCGCTTGATGGAATAGCAAAGCCAATTCCCTCAATGGCTCCGCCGCTACCAGTAGGTGTTGAGGATATTTTACTTGAGTTGATACCAATAACCTGGCCTTCAATATTGATGAGTGGTCCACCTGAATTACCTGGATTGATAGCAGCATCAGTTTGGATAGCATTTGTTGAGATGGTCTCGCCTGCCTCATTTCTTGAAGTGACTGTACGGCTTAGACTTGAAACAATCCCTTCTGTCACTGAGTTGGCATATTTTGTTCCAAGAGGACTACCAATTGCAATGGCTACCTCTCCAACATTAATTTTGGTTGAATCTGCAAATTTGGCTATTGTTTTGATTTTATCAGCAGCAACTTTGACAACAGCTAGGTCAGAATAAGTGTCTGCACCAACTAGTTCTCCAACGATCTTAGAGCCGTCTGCTGTTAAAATTTCAATTCGTTGAGCTCCCTCAATAACATGATTGTTGGTTACAAGATAAGCAGTATTACCTTCTTTTTTGTAGACAACACCCGAACCTTCACTGTGTATGCTTAGCTCGTCCTCTTTTTGTACTGCTGAGGTATCATTTTCTTCTCCGAAAAGATTGATGTAAGGATTTGAAATGGCAGGCGAAGCAGCCTTTTGATAGTTAATAACAGACACTACAGCATCTTGAACCACCTTAACAGCCTTTGTTGTATCAGTTGTATTATTAAAGCTGACGTTGCTTGTTGTCGTTGCTCCCTTTGCATTTGAAGATGTTAGAGAATTCTGACTAAATCCATTAACAACTAAGGCAGCTAATAAGCCCCCTAAAAATCCAATGGCTAAAACCCATAAGGGCTTCAATATATTTTTTGATTTTAACACAAAATCACCTCCGAATGGTTTTCACATAGGATATAAAACCTCACTTAATTATACCTTAAAACCATAAAAAAGAAAAGTAATCCACAACTTGTGGAAAACTTTTCAGGACTATACTAAAAAGGCTGTAGAAAAGGGTTTATATAAAGAAAATAAGAAATCAACATGTGGATAAGTTGTGTAAAAAGAGTTGATTATGGTACAATAAGGATATGAAAATAAAGCTTATTTGTGTCGGAAAATTAAAAGAAGCGTATTTAAGAGATGGGATTGCAGAATACCAAAAAAGACTGTCTCGCTTTTGCCAATGTGATATCATTGAATTAGCAGATGAAAAAACACCTGATAAGGCTAGCCATGCTGAAAAACAGCAGATTATGGCTAAGGAGGCTGACAGGATCAAGAAAAAGCTTGGTCAGCGTGATTTTGTAATTGCTTTGGCAATAGAGGGCAAGCAATTGGCATCAGAACAGTTTAGTCATCTACTATCAGAGGTCACTGTAAAAGGCTATTCAGACATTGCCTTTGTCATTGGTGGGAGTCTTGGTTTGGATCAATCCATTAAAAATAGGGCTAATTTATTGATGAGCTTTGGCCTATTGACCTTACCTCATCAATTGATGCGTTTGGTTTTAATCGAGCAGGTTTATCGTGCTTTTATGATTCAACAAGGCAGTCCATATCATAAATAGCAGTTGTTTCACATGAAACACTACACATGGCATAGAAGAAGCGCGTGTATACCTCAACCATACTTCTAGCTTTCATTAATAGGGCTGTTGATTTGCAGCCTTACTCAGCTATTGCCTGATGATAAAAGCATTAATTGCTTTATCGAACTGATGATTTGGAGGTTTTGTGATTTTAGCCTTAGACGATGTCAGGCAAATGCTTATCACTCTTATGACTCTCCTACGGGAGTCAGTAGCTTACTATTGTTAGAAATACAAAAAGCCATTAGATACTGACTAATGGCTTTTTTACTATTTCTGATCTCAGCAGGATTCGAACCTGCGACCGTTCGCTTAGAAGGCGAATGCTCTATCCAGCTGAGCTATGAGACCTCAACCACCTTATTTTAACAAAAAAACCTTATGCCTGTCAATGCTTATTTTTGATAAGAAGCTTCACTGCCCTAAACGTGCGGTGATATGTCTTTTAGCAGTTTGTATCAGAGGAGCAATGTGTTATGTTTTCTAGCATGTTTGGGGTAATTAGACTTGTTTTAGACTGTTTATGTCAAAAGTGATCAAAAAATCAAGATTTTTTTGAAAAAAGTATAGACAAATAAAAACATTCTGCTATAATAATAAGAGTGTTAAGGAGAGTTACTCCTGAACTTCAGGTCCGTTGGTCAAGGGGTTAAGACACCGCCTTTTCACGGCGGTAACACGGGTTCGAATCCCGTACGGACTATCAGAATTGTCTTTGTGGCAATTTTTTTATTTTCCGGCATAGCTCAGTTGGTAGTAGCGCATGACTGTTAATCATGATGTCGTAGGTTCGAGTCCTACTGCCGGAGTGATAAGACACTTCCTAAGGCTTTCTTAGGATTTTTTTATTGACCTTGAAGAGTGATTGTGATTTGCTAAGAAACTTAAAAATACGCTAATCGTCTAAATGATAGGCTTCTCTTTTTTGGGACTAAGGAACACGTGAGTTATGGAAAGTCATGTGTTTTGATAAATATCCTTAAATCAATAGACCAGCTAAAAACACTTGATTTTGATACCTGGAAGGGCTGTAAAATCAAGCGTTTTGCTTATATATGGAAATTGCTGTTTAAGCTTTTAGCTTGGCTGTTTGCCTGAGTAAGTAGTAATGTAAGAAGCTGTAAAGCAAGATACCAATAAATGAGAGCAGTAAGCCTAATGTAAAGCCATTTGGAACAAAGGTGAGTACTAATTTACCAGATCCTTTTGGAACATCTATCCTAATAAAACCACCTTGAGCCTTTTTAAGAGCCACTGGTCGGCCATTTAGTCTTGCTGTCCAGCCTTTGTCATAGGGAAGGGTAAAAATCATAGAGCCTTCTGATTTGGCCTTGTAATGGCTAATGACCTGATTGCTACGGGTGTAAGTAGTAACCTCTTTTTGGTTAATCGCATTCATGGCTGCCAGATAGTTGTCACTATTTAAACTGTAGAAGTGTGGGGTAGCAAAGGAAATATTTTTGTTTTTCGGAAACATAATAGCAAGGGTTAAGGTTCTTCCTTTTTCAAAGTACCCTAAGTCAAAGAATGAAAAAGCGTTGTCAGTAGTGTACTCGTAGGTCTGATCATCAATACGGATCCTAACAGCTGTTGCATTGTGATTTGAAAAGCTAATATTTGGAAGACTTAAGTAGAGCTGCCTATGGTTTGGTACAGTAACCTGATAATGAACAATGGTTGTTGACGTATTCTCAGCAGCCTCCCCTGAAATTCTCCCATTAAATACCTGAGCATTTGATATTAGCTTAGAAGGCTCTAGCTGAAAATAGGTGAGCCTTTTTCCACTCAGCTGATTCAGCAGCTTGGTTTGATTGTCAAGTGTGTTGACAGTTAACTTGACATCTTTGTAAATGTTATCTGTTAAGATAGCTAGATTGCTGCTATAGTGATTTTGATAGAGTGTAGTGTGATGACTGGAGGCTATCCTTGAAAAGCCAAATTTATGAAGCTGATGGTAGCTAAGATTGTATTTTATCCCTAAAAGACTATCCATGATGAGAGTGTTGTTTTGATAGCGAAGGTTTAGATTTGTTCCAGCAGACTGGTAGCCTAGACGATCCAGAAGGGAGCTGGAGTGACGATTTCGGATAGATGAAAATTGAGAAATGCCATTATAGCTGTATTTCATACTATCATTGCCTGTTTGTGGTAGGAGCTGCTCCAGTCTGAAAAACTGATCATTGCTATCAGCTGTTTTCTTGACAAGTCTGTCAATATCCTGTAAAGCTCTACTATAGCCCTTACGTGATGGAAACACCCATTCATGATGAATGCCATTAAGCTGATAATAGGTATTTAAACTGGTTTCTAAACAGCTAAACAGTAGGGTAAAAAAGATTAAAAATGGCATTGGTACAGAGGTTTTTGCATGCTTAACAATAAAATAAGATATGCCGCTAAAAAGGCAAGACTTAAGATCAATAAACTAGGCTGTAAAAAGCTATACTGATCCATTGTCAGATAAGGAAGTGTTAATAAGCAGCTTAATAATATAAAGGCAAAGATTATTCTAGTGTTAGTAATGTCTTTTTGTCTAGAAAGGGCTTCGCAGGCTAAAATAATGATAATGATTGAAAATGACCACGAATAGCGGTGCAAAAACATATTGGGTCCATGCATGCCCTGCCAAAATAAATCTAAGGGCTGAAGATAAAAGCTAGCCATGATGAGTCCTAAAAGCAGCCCATAGCCCAGTCTTAAGCGCCAGCTAATAGATTTTAAGGTGAAAAAGACGATACTTAACAATGAAGGCAACAGACCAATAAATATCATGGGAATCGCATTAAACTTTGTCGTATCATAGGCACCAAGTGATAGCTTTGCTAATAAATCAAAGGCTCCTATAGGCTTAATGATAATCTGATTGATTGGAGAGAGTGTTTCACCGTAGGCTGTTAGGTCTAGATAGGCCGGTATGAGTATAAAAGCACTTGTTAAGGCTGATAAGATTGACACTGATGTAAAGCTTAAACAGGCTCTTAACCGTCTTTTCCATGTGTCTAGTGATATAAGGTTGACTAGAAATAATAAAAAATAAAGATAGCAACCATATATCCAAAATAATAATGCTGGATAAAGAGAAGACTAAGTGAGCTATAATAAAGCAAGGGCTTGGTTTGAGTAATCAGCCGATAGAGCCCCAGTAAGACAATTGGTAGAAGAATAAAAACATCTAACCAGTTGTTAAGCTCTAGCTGGCTTGTCAGAAAGCTCATTAGGGAGTAAGAGACTGATAATGTCAGGACTAAAAAGGGTTTGATTTTAGGGTAAATACGATGAAAGGAGAAATAAGCGGCAAGCCCGATCAAACCAAATTTAATAAGTGTCAAGAGATAGATAGCATCTGGCATGGATTGCAGATTAAAAAATAGACAAGAGGAGACAAAAGGCTGCCTAGATAATAGCTAGCCAGAGCAAAAAAGTTTACACCTAGGCCACTGGTAAAGGTGTAAAAAATACTATCAGCCCCATGAAGAATATTTCTTAGGGCTTGCGCAAAAATAACATATTGATGAAAGCCATCACTAGCTAAAATGGTTTTCTCACTGCCATATGAAATTCCCATTGACAAAAGAACAAAAAACATTATCAAAAAGGGAAGGAGGAAGCTAGCAATGTCATAAACAAGAGACCATGCTTTAGGTTTTGTCATAAATAAGCCCTTCTATGATATTTTTGAAAAAAGAGCTAGAAATAGTTTCCAGCCCTCAGATGTCATCGGTGATCATCTCTATACTTTAATGATGATATTGAGCAAAGCTCCTTGTTTCTTCCTTATTTCCAAAGCTCTGCTACCTTAGCTTGAACGTCTTTGTTTTCAAGGAATTCATCATAGGTTTCGTCAATACGGTCAATCACACCATTTTTAGAAATAACAACAATGTGATTAGCAATGGTTTGGATAAACTCGTGGTCGTGACTGGTAAAAATAACAGACTCTTTAAAATCTTTAATCCCGTCATTGAGACTTGAAATAGATTCCAAATCTAGGTGATTGGTTGGGTCATCAAGAAGGAGAACATTTGATTTTAAAAGCATTAACTTTGATAGCATCACGCGCACCTTCTCACCACCAGAGAGAACGTTAACGGATTTTTTAACCTCATCTCCAGAAAAGAGCATACGTCCTAAGAAACCACGCAAGAAGGTATCATCATCTTCACCCTTTGCTGCAAATTGGCGGAGCCATTCAAGGATAGACTCATCGCTAGCAAAGTCACGTGAGTTGTCCTTTGGCAGATAGGAGCGACTAGTTGTTACTCCCCATTTGATAGTCCCTTCATAGTCAATGTCATCAGCCAGAGCGCGCATAAGAGCTGTTGTTTGAATGTCATTTTGTCCGATAATGGCAGTCTTATCACCTGGCCTTAGAATGAAGCTAATGTTATCTAGAATTTTGTCACCATCAACGGTTACAGACAAATTTTCAACTGTTACAAAGTCATTGCCCATTTCACGCTCAGCTTTAAAATTGATGAATGGGTATTTACGGCTAGATGGAATAATCTCTTCTAGCTCAATTTTGTCCAGCATTTTCTTACGAGAGGTTGCTTGCTTTGATTTAGAAGCATTGGCAGAAAAGCGTGCTACAAATTCTTGCAGCTCTTTGATTTTTTCTTCGGCCTTAGCATTACGATCTGCCTGAAGGCGTGCAGCTAATTCAGATGATTGCTTCCAGAAATCGTAGTTACCGACAAAAAGCTTAATCTTTCCAAAATCAAGGTCGGCCATGTGAGTACATACCTTGTTCAAAAAGTGACGGTCATGTGACACCACAATAACAGTATTTTCAAAGTCAATCAAGAAGTCTTCTAACCATGAAATAGACTGAATATCAAGACCGTTGGTTGGCTCGTCTAGCAGCAAAACATCAGGCTTGCCAAAAAGTGCTTTAGCTAGGAGAACCTTCACCTTATCACCATTGGTGAGCTCGCTCATGCTTTGATAATGCAATTCCTCAGGGATATTTAGGTTTTGTAGTAATTGAGAGGCCTCACTTTCAGCCTCCCAGCCGCCTAGCTCAGCAAAGCTTCCTTCTAATTCGGCAGCGCGAACACCATCTTCCTCAGAAAAATCAGGCTTCATGTAAATAGCATCCTTTTCCTTCATGATACTGTAAAGCTGTTCATTTCCCATGATAACCACATCAATGGCACGTTCCTCTTCGTAATCAAAATGATTTTGGCGAAGGACAGAAAGACGCTCATCTGGTCCTAAAGAGATATGACCTGTTGTTGGTTCGATATCACCTGCGAGAATTTTTAGGAAGGTTGATTTTCCGGCACCATTGGCACCAATTAAGCCATAAGTGTTGCCAGCTGTAAATTTGATATTAACATCGTCAAAAAGTTTTCGATCACTAAAGCGCAGTGATACGTCAGAAACTGTTAGCAATTTGTCACCTCATTTTATTTATCTAATCCTCATTGTACCTAAAAAAGCCCCTTTTTTCAATCAGAAAAGGGCTTAGGGCTTACATAGGCAGCAGCACATCTTTGTCCTCTAGTTTGTAATGCTTGGTTAAGCTGAAGCCACGTCCCATGACCTGTGCTGCTGGCATGACAACGATAAAGGCAGTGTCATCGATTTCTAGAATTTTTTCCTGTAAAGCTGGCAACTCATAGCCAGAAACAATGGCCATTAGCATGATCTTGTCTGATGTTGTGTAGCCTCCTCGGATAGGAATCTTAGAGACACCACGATCCATAACACCTGTAATATAAGCCTTGATGGCCTGATATTCCTTTGAAATAATCATGACATTCTTAGAAGAGTCAAAGCCATTTTCCATGACACTAATGACATAGCCAATAACGAGCAGTCCGATCGTAGAATACATGACATCATCAGCAGATAAAGCGATGAATCCCATTAAAACACTAATGCCATCCACAATAGTCATAGCAACTCCCAATGATAATGGAGAATATTTGTGTAGGATTTGTGTCAGAATACCAGTACCTCCGGTTGATGAATTTCCCCAAAAGACCATTCCAAGGCCGATCCCACAAATGATGCCACCAAAAATAGCTGCTAATAATTGGTTATGAGTGAGTGTTGGAAGCTGGCTGGTTAGGCGTATAGCAATAGGGTAAATCCATGAACCGTAGAGGGTTTTGATGAGATTTTGTTTACCAAGAAAGAAGTAGCATAAAATCAATAAAGGGATATTGCTTAGCATTAAAAAGAGCGAGGGGCTAATTCCAAACAGCGCTTTGATAACAACTGAAATCCCCACCATACCACCTGAAGCAATATTATTATCAACAAACATTGTGTTAAAGCCGATAGCTGTGATGAAGGAACCAATGGTTACAAATAGTAAATCCATTACCCTTTTTTTCATATTTAATACCTCCTTTATCGTTTAGTAAACATAATAGACCCATTATCTCCTAAAAGAATAGAAACCGTCAAGCCCTATTGCTTAAAAATCTTAGCAGCTTGACAAATCACTTAAAATGTCATAGAATGACCCTAAACTAGATGAGTAATCTTTCCCTTGTTTTTAGAGAGCTAGTGGTTGGTGAGAGCTAGCAGCAAGCAAGATGAAATGGGCTAGTGGATCTTTTGAGAGGAAACCATAACTTTCAGGCCTGGCACCCCTTATCGTGCAATTTCTTGAGTTGAGAAGATGAGATAGTATTGATTGATCAGAGATACTAATTGAGGTGGTACCGCGTATTTATTGTAATGACGCCCTCACGCAAGCCTTTTGCGTGAGGGTTTTTGATGTCATAAAATCAGTATTAAGGAGAAATCATGACAAAACCAGTTATTTTAACAGGAGATAGACCAACAGGAAAGCTACACTTGGGACATTACGTCGGCAGTCTTAAAAATCGTGTAAGCCTGCAAAATGAAAACAAGTACAAGATGTTTGTCTTTTTGGCAGATCAGCAGGCCTTGACGGATCACGCCAAAGAATCTGAGATGATTCGTGAGTCTATTTTCAATGTCGCATTGGATTATCTTTCTGTCGGCTTGGATCCAAGTAAGTCAACTATTTTTATCCAAAGTCAGGTTCCTGAACTTGCAGAGTTAACAATGTACTATATGAATTTGGTGTCTCTTGCTCGCTTGGAGCGTAATCCAACCGTTAAAACTGAAATTGCTCAAAAGGGCTTTGGTGAGAGTATTCCAGCAGGCTTTTTGGTTTACCCAATTTCTCAAGCTGCTGATATCACAGCCTTCAAAGCTAATGTAGTTCCTGTTGGTAATGATCAAAGGCCAATGATTGAGCAGACACGTGAAATTGTAAGAAGCTTTAATCATACCTATAAGACAGCCTGCTTGATTGAGCCAGAAGGTCTTTACCCAGAAAATGAAAAGGCAGGACGTCTACCAGGGCTTGATGGCAATGCTAAAATGTCCAAATCACTGGGTAACGGCATCTATCTTTCTGATGATGCTGACACTGTTCGTCAAAAAGTCATGAGTATGTATACCGATCCAAATCATATTCGGATTGAGGATCCGGGACAGCTAGAAGGTAATATGGTCTTTCATTACCTAGATATTTTTGGCCAAAAAGAGGACAAAGCTGATATTGAAGCGATGAAAGAGCATTACCAAAGAGGTGGCCTTGGAGATGTTAAAACCAAGCGTTATCTGCTGGATATTTTGGAAAGAGAGCTTGCGCCAATTCGCCAACGCCGATTGGAATACGCCAAGGATAAGGGCGAGGTCTTTCGTATGCTAGAAGCAGGAAGTCAAAAAGCACAGGCAGTGGCTGCCCAAACATTGTCTGAAGTAAAGGTTGCTATGGGGATTCGTTATTTTTAATAGCGTAGAGGCTGAGAATGATTCTTGGCCTCTTATCTTTTCAAATGCACCTATCACTCATGAGTCAAAACCTGTCTTTTTAATTTACAGAAATATATAGAATTATGTTATTGACAAATGAATTTAGCGTGATATGATAGTAACAATAAAAATAGGCTGGGGTAATATTCCCTAAAAAAGAAGAAAAGAGGATTGTGTTAATGTCAAATTGGGACACTAAATTTTTGAAAAAAGGCTACACGTTTGATGATGTTTTGCTTATTCCGGCAGAAAGTCATGTTCTTCCAAATGAAGTCAATTTAAAAACCAAGCTTGCTAAAAATTTGACATTAAATATTCCTATTATTACCGCAGCCATGGACACTGTAACAGACAGTAAAATGGCTATTGCGATTGCGCGTGCAGGTGGTCTTGGTGTTATTCATAAAAACATGTCAATTGCTGAGCAGGCTGAGGAGGTGCGTAAGGTCAAGCGCTCTGAAAATGGTGTCATCATTGATCCGTTTTTCCTAACGCCTGAGCACAAGGTAGCTGAGGCTGAGGAATTAATGCAGCGCTACCGTATTAGTGGTGTTCCGATTGTAGAGACCTTAGCTAACCGCAAATTAGTCGGGATTATTACTAATCGTGACATGCGTTTTATTTCTGATTACAACGCCCCGATCTCAGAACATATGACAAGTGAGCAGCTGGTGACAGCTGAGGTTGGGACTGACCTTGAGACAGCAGAGCGTATCCTTCATGAGCATCGGATTGAAAAGCTACCATTGGTAGATGATAATGGCCGTCTTTCAGGTTTGATTACAATCAAGGATATTGAAAAGGTTATTGAGTTTCCACATGCTGCAAAGGACGAGTTTGGGCGGTTGCTGGTAGCGGCTGCGGTTGGTGTTACATCAGATACCTTTGAGCGTGCAGAGGCTTTATTTGAAGCTGGTGCAGATGCTATTGTTATTGATACAGCTCATGGACATTCCGCAGGTGTTCTTAGAAAAATTGCGGAGATTCGCGCCCACTTCCCTGATAAAACCTTGATTGCAGGAAATATTGCTACTGCTGAAGGCGCGCGTGCCCTTTATGACGCAGGGGTTGATGTGGTTAAGGTTGGTATCGGACCAGGCTCAATTTGTACAACTCGTGTCATTGCTGGTGTTGGGGTACCTCAAGTTACAGCTATTTATGACGCAGCTGCTGTTGCTCGTGAATATGGCAAAACCATTATTGCTGATGGTGGTATTAAGTATTCAGGAGACATTGTAAAAGCCCTTGCAGCAGGCGGCAATGCTGTCATGTTAGGCTCTATGTTTGCTGGGACAGATGAAGCTCCAGGTGAGACTGAAATTTACCAAGGACGCAAGTTTAAAACTTATCGTGGCATGGGATCAATTGCAGCTATGAAAAAAGGATCAAGCGACCGTTACTTCCAAGGCTCTGTTAATGAAGCCAACAAGCTAGTGCCAGAAGGTATTGAAGGACGTGTTGCTTATAAGGGAGCTGCCTCTGATATTGTCTTTCAAATGCTTGGTGGTATTCGCTCAGGTATGGGATATGTTGGAGCTGGTACTATCCGAGAATTGCATGACAATGCTCAATTTGTAGAGATGTCAGGAGCTGGTCTGATTGAAAGTCACCCACATGATGTCCAAATCACAAATGAAGCACCAAATTATTCCATGCATTAATCCTGCAGGTGTTTACTTGATGTAGTATTTGACATATCTATTTTAAAAGCTGAGATATTTTCTCGGCTTTTTTTGTTGCACGATTAAACCATGATTAGAAATGACAGCTTGCTAGCCCTAGCTATTTGCTTTTTAGCTTTGTGATATTTCAATGCTAGGCTAATGATCAAATCATACTGAATGCTCTTAAGCGTAATACCTTCCAAAAATGGCATAACCCTAAAAGGATTAACTTAAATAGACATGAAATATTGTGAAATATAGAAATCATGTTAAAATAATATTATTAAATAGTTAAATTAAAAAGAAATATACCAAAATGATTCCATTTATTTTTGGGAATTTATCGATAAGTATAGGAATGATATAGGAGTATAGACATGAATAGGTTTTTAAAGATCAGTCTGCTTATTGTTGGTGTTATTGTCATTATGCTTGGCATGGAAGTAAAGCATAGAATGGATATATACGATCAAATCAAGCAGGAGGAGATAAAAATTGCCCAAAGTAAAGAAGCAATTGTGATTTATGAACAGGAGTTAAAATGGTTGGACCCAAATGCATTGACAAATGAAGGGACTATTAAATCCTATTCTATTGATTTAGACTCAATAACTCTTAATCCAATGGGAGGCTTTTCCATTGCTTTACATATAAACAAAAATCCAAAGTATAAGTATCGAATAAGTTTAATGTGGAATACACCAATGAGAGATTTATGTGTGGGAGGATCCTCTTTGTCGCCAGAATTACAAGAATTGTTAGATAGGTAATGATTATGACAGGCTATCAGAAACAATTGATTGCACCAAAGAACAATATAATTTTCATGAAAAGGAGCATAGTTATGAAAACATTGTTAAAACTCATTGTATTTATTGTTGGTACTCTTGTACTTATGCTTGGCATGGAGGTAAAGCATAGAATGGATACATACGATCAAATCAAACAGGTAGAGCTCAAAAACGCGCATAGTAAAGAAGTGATTGAAATGTATGAACAGGAGCTAATATCAATGGATCCCCAGGCCCTAACAGATGAAGGACTTATCAAGTCCTACACTATCGACTCAGATTCACTCTTTATTAATCCGATGGGAGGCTTTTCCATTCATTTAATTATCAATGATGATCCAGATATTTACTTGAGAGTTGGCCTTGGTAGATATGATATGGAAAGAAATTTGGAGATTGATGGTATCTATCGCTCAGAAAAGTTAGAAAAACTACTAAAAGGAGTGGAGAGATGAAAACATTGTTAAAACTTATTGTATTTATTGTTGGTGCCCTTGTACTTATTCTTGGCATGGAGGTAAAGCATAGAATGGATATATACGATCAAGTCAAACAGGTAGAACTCAAAAACGCGCATAGTAAAGAAGCGATAGACATTTATGAAAAGAAGTTAAAAAGATTGGATCCTCAGGCCCTAACAGATGAAGGGCTTATCAAGTCTTATACTATTGACTCAGACTCAACTCTGTACTGACCCCCAAAAGTTGGACACGACATATTAGTGAAAGGATTTAGTTCTGTATTGCACAGGGCTAAGTCCTTTTAGCTTTGCTTTAATGCGTTTGTTGTTGTAGTAAAAAATGTAATCTGTAATAGCTTGTTCAAGCTCATTAAGGGATTGATAAGTTGTCTCAAGGCCGTAAAACATCTCAGATTTGAGAATACCAAAGAAGGACTCCATCATCCCATTATCTGGACTATTTCCCTTGCGAGACATGGATGGACGAATGCCTTTAGTCTCCAAAAAGTGATGATAAGACTGATGTTGATATTGCCAGCCTTGATCGCTGTGGAGAATCGTTCCATTGTACGAATCCGCTGGAAAAGCCTTCTCAAGCATGGTTTGTACTTGCTTCAAGTCAGGCGATCGAGACAGGGTGAAATCAATAATCTCACTGTTATAGCCGTCAAGAACAGGCGATAGATAGAGTTTCCCCTCAGGTAAGGTAAATTCCGTCACATCGGTATAGCACTTCTCGTAGGGCTTAGAACCTTCAAACTGACGTTTAATCAGATTATCAGCCTTTTTGCCAACCTCACCTTTGTAAGAAGAATACTTGCGCTTACGACGGATACGAGCTTTTAAGCCCATGACAGTCATCAAACGTTGTACTTTTTTGTGATTGACGATAAAACCACGATTTCTTAGTTCCAGATGAATGCGACGATAGCCATAATTGCCATGATGTTCATCATAGATGCCTTGAATGAGCTCCTTTAAGTCCATGTCCTTATCTTCTTGAGCTAGTTGCTTGACTTGATAATAATAGGTTGACCGCGATAAATCAAGGATTTCAAGCAAAGTTGCTAGAGAAAATTGACCGATTAATTCTTGGATGATTTCTGTTGCTCTTTGAGCTTTGCTTCGTCCCTCAACCGGTATTCTCTCAGCTTTTTTAGCACAGCATTCTCCGCTCTAAGGTAGTCTAATTCTTTTTGGAGTCGCTCCAACTCTGTCATTTGTTCTAAAGTCTTCTTTGGTTGACGTCCCATCTTTGGTGGCCTCCCTCTTCTTTTCTCAAGAATAGTATAGCCGTTTTTCTTGTATTGCGCTATCCACCTTGAAAGCATACTAGAATTTGGTAAAGCATAGTCTAAGGACGTCTGTTTTTGAGATTGACCATCAATCAGAACTTTATCTATTATCTCTTGCTTCAGTTCTGGAGAATAATAACTATTCTTACCTTTTTGGACAATGGCTAACCCATACCTGTCAATCAGGCGAATCATGTATTTGAGGTCAGATTCTGCAATACTAAACTTTTCTGATAAGCATTTAATGGACTTTCCAATGTGCCGTAGCTCATAGATTTGAACCTTGTCTTCATAACTCAATGTCATAAAAATAGCCCCCCAATTGTTAGATTTTATGTCTAACTTTTGGGGGGCAGTTCACTCTTTATTAATCCAATGGGAGGTTTTTCTATTCACCTGATTATCAATGATGATCCAGATACTTATTTAAGGGTTCGCCTTAGTAGATATGATTTAGAAAGAAATTTAGAGATCGCTAGTAATTATCGCTCAGAAAAGTTAGAAAAACTACTAAAAGGAGAGTGAAAATGATGATCCTGACAGACGAACAGAGACAACGGATTGCTGAGGAAGAGTATGAAAACATACAGTAGGTTCACCAGTTTTAATTGATGATGATAATTCTGAGTTTTCCATCGGTTATGTGTCTCAGATAGAGGATTCGATATCAGGTTTTCAAGCCTATGTCGTGACAGATGTCAAGCTTCCCCCTCATCCTACCAAGGCAGACTATGCTCAGGTCAAGCATGTCACCATGCTGTACCGGGGCTCTACTGGCCCAGACCAGTGGCAGAAACACCCAGTAGATGTGGTTGCAGATTGGGTAGGCAATGATTTGCCTATGGCTATGCGCATTCTTTTACCGGACCAGACACCAACTAAAGGGACAGCTCAGCTCCGAAAGGCAGCAACCTTTACCAATAAGACATTAAAGCAATACCCTAACGCAACATTTGAGTTTTATGGTCATTCGCTAGGCTCCATGACAGTTCAGTACGGTGTTACCTCTGTTAGTGATAAAAACTTATCTCGTATCTCTGGAGTCTATATCTACAATGGCCCCAACACCTATCGTGTGCTTAATGAGTATCAAAGAAAACGTGCAAAGCTCTTGCATGACCGCATTTACAACTATGTGGATCCGCATGACATCATTGGTATGGGCTTTGACCAAAAGGAGGGAGCAGTCGGTCAGGTCTTTGTTGTCAATACAAAAAAGGTCAATGATATAGTCTTACAGCATATGTGGCATGGCTATCAGTATGATCAATATGGCAACATGACAGACGTAAATGGCCGGTTTGTTCATGCTAATGTCCTGTTGCCTATTGATATTGACAGCGATAACCGATTAGACACTAAGGTAGAGGAGCTGTACTTAGGCTTTAGAAATTACTTTGATTCGTCAACATCGGCTCGGTACGGTGTGCTTTCTGATAAGCAAACGATTGTCATCAATGCTGGTGTCCTGACTAACCTTGCACAAAACCTTCAATCCTCTATATCAGGCGACCTGCAAACGATTCGCCACATTACTGAAAAATGTCAGGCAAAAAATGATGCCATAAAAGACTCCTTTGAAGAGAGGAAAAAGCGAGTTTCAGAAAACATCAAAGCCCTGCTTGCTACAAATGGCCTAACCGATACTTTTAATAGCCTGCAAAGTTCTTTGGAGAGATTAGTTGGTCAGCAGGACTTGTTTGATATGCTGTCTCATTCGGCTAGCCTAGACTATCCCTTTTCCTATGATGAGATCCCATATGTGAATAATAATCGCCTCAATCTGGCCATGTATGATTCAGAATTAGCGAGCTTAAACACAAAATCGCTTCAGCTTGCCTCATCTGCTCAGCATGAAAAGTCAGGCTGGATTGATAGTATTATCGGTCGCTCGACACTTTTGAAATCTTGGCAGATTATTGATGAGGCCAGTCGTCAGCTATTGAAGGAGAGTGATAAGACCTTTGAAGGAACGGGTTTACGTGAAAGTAAAGTTGACGGTATTAGCGATTCCTTAAAAGAGGTATTTAGCGTGGAATTACAGGATATCATAGAGCTGGAAAAAATGATAATCAATACCAGTGAGCTGATCCTAGGGGTATCACAAAATGTCACAGCTACAGATAACTGGCTAGGCAACAGCCTAAAAAATGGTCAATTTCAAGGAAGTGCTGATGTCGTCTGTGTCCCAAGCAGCTATGATGCTTACCTAGAAAGAACAGGTCTTTTAGATGATGTCAGAGATATTCTCCAAGCCTTTGATGAGCAGGTGGAACAAAAGAGTCGGGACTATTCCAGAAAGGTTGCCTCTGTTTATGCGTCAACCTTTTCAAGGCTATTTGATACACTTGATTATTGGACTACTGAGGTGAATATCTTTAAGAATATCGTGACAGTATTAGAGAGACGTTTTTCAGATAGGGTTTATGTTGAACGAACAGAAATCAAAGATGAAACCTCTACAACGACAAGGAGCTATTGGGGAAATCTGGGTGCTTTATATCCTTGCCGCATAAGATCCGGTATTGCTTCTGCCAGAGCTGAGGTATGTCCTCTAGTACCGGCATTGACTGATACGATACAGCGAGTCAATACCGCAAGGCATCGGCTTCAAAACTTGCATGGAGATCTCAGTCGATTGATCGAAAAAGGAGTTTACAGCGCTCTTGATTTAGATGACATCATCACTAGTCAAAAGATGGTTGGCAGACTGCTGGATAAAATCATCGTTGAGCTATCCTTTGTCAAAGCTACCATAGAAGCAAGCATGTCCGGTCAAGCAGCTAGTGCTATGGTTAATCATCTTGCTCTACTCCTCAAACGCTTAGGCTATTTCAGTCAGCTAGTTGCTGATTGCTTTGGAACTCAGGTCACAAAAGTCCCTAACAAAGCTCCAGCTAGAGCCAGCCATAAGGTCAAACGGTTTTCATTAAATAATCCTCTAGCATTGCAGTAAATAAGCTCTGTCAGCTACTTTGACACCTTTTTAGGGAGAAGCGTGTGAGCAGATGATTTTTTACATCATGTTATTGTATTTTCTAAGGAAATAGGCTATAATAATTCTCCGTATGAAAGCACTTTTATCGTTAACATCATGTGTCAACTTATTGTAAAGGAGATGTAAATTTGGAAGGTATTTTATTTGCACTTGTCCCAATGTTTGCATGGGGAAGTATTGGCTTTGTTAGTAATAAAATTGGCGGTAAACCCTCACAGCAGACCTTTGGAATGACCATAGGAGCTTTACTATTTGCTCTAGTTGTTTGGTTAGTAGTCAGACCTGAGATGTCTATGAAGCTCTGGATTTTTGGGATTTTAGGTGGTATTATCTGGTCTGTTGGTCAGACTGGGCAATTTCATGCCATGCAGTATATGGGTGTTTCAGTAGCAAATCCCTTGTCTAGTGGTTCTCAGCTAGTTTTAGGTAGCCTGATTGGTGTGCTGGTCTTTCATGAGTGGACCAAGCCTATTCAATTTGTCGTTGGTACGATTGCCTTACTTCTTTTGATTGTTGGTTTTTATTTTTCAAGCAAGCAGGACGAGACGAATGCAGCAAGTAATCAATTGCATGATTTTTCAAAGGGCTTTAGAGCCTTAACCTACTCGACAACCGGCTATGTGATGTATGCTGTGCTGTTCAATAACATTATGAAATTTGATGTGTTGTCGGTTATTTTACCGATGGCAGTGGGAATGGTGCTTGGTGCAGCCATGTTTATGTCGTTTAAGGTATCGTTTGACCAGTATGTTATCAAAAATAGTGTTGTTGGCTTGCTTTGGGGAGTTGGAAATATCTTCATGCTGCTAGCAGCCTCAAAGGCTGGTCTGGCGATTGCTTTTAGCTTTTCACAATTGGGCGCTATTATCTCTATTGTCGGAGGTATTTTATTCTTAGGTGAGACAAAAACCAAAAAAGAGATGCGCTGGGTCATTACAGGTATCCTTTGCTTTATTGTTGGCGCTATCCTCTTAGGTATCGTCAAATCATAGAGTATCAACTAATTTAACCGTAAAAAGGGTCACTATTAAGGTGCCCTTTTTTTAGTTTGCTCAGTTAATCAATCATGATAGAATCTCGTTCTATTGTTCCTTTATTAACCTTAAAGAGACTAATGTCCTTAGGTAGCTGAGACAAATGCTCTAAGCTAGTTGTTGTGATAAAGGTTTGAACATTTTCTTTCTTGACAGCTCCCAGAAGCTTTGTTTGTCTGGTATTGTCTAACTCACTCATAACATCATCAAGTAGAAGAATAGGGTTGTCACCTGTTAATTGCTTCATCAGACTAACCTCTGCCATTTTCAGTGATAAAATCAGGCTACGATGCTGGCCTTGACTAGCAAAATTAGCGTTCATGTCATTAATATAAAAAACCAGATCATCGCGGTGGGGGCCAACACCAGTATTTTTTCTCAAGAAATCTCTTTGATGAGTGGTTTTGAGCTGGTTCATGAATTGCTGATAAATCTCTTGCTGGTGCTCAAAGCTCACAGAGGCTTGATAGGAGATCGAAAGCTTCTCTAGGCCATTAGAGATAGCTTGATGATGCTTGTTTGCCTCTTTTGCTAGTGATTGAACAAACGCCAACCGATGCGCCATTACACGACTCCCGTAGGTAACCAGCTGCTCATCTAACACAGATAAAAAGTCATTATCAAGCTGATGAACACTTTTGAGATAGGCATTTCGCTGCTTTAGGACATGATTGTAATGTGACAAATCTGATAAGTAAACAGGCTTTATCTGACCTAAGTCAATGTCCATAAATTTTCGTCTAAGATTAGGAGAGCCTTTGACCAGCTGTAGATCCTCAGGAGCAAAGAGGACCACCATCATTGCTCCGATATAATCAGAAAGCTTTGCTTGCTTTAGGGTGTTAATCTTGGTGATCCGTCCCTTATCAGACAGCAGTATTTCTAGCTGAACACGACCACTAAGGCGCTCAAGAGTTCCAGATATAGAGCAATCCCTTTCGTCAAAGTAGATTAAGTCCTTATCAGATTTGGTGCGATGACTTCTTGTTACTGACAAAAAATAAATAGCTTCAAGAAAATTTGTCTTGCCCTGCGCATTGTCACCAATGAAAACATTCAAGCCCGGTGAAAAGGCTGCTGAGGCTTGTTGATAATTACGGTAATGGGTGAGGTTTAGTTCTTTGATCCACATGCTACAATCCTGGGAAGCGAATAGGCTTTTGGTGATTAGACTTAGCTTTTACAGCTGAGGTAGCTTGACCACGCTTGCTTTTGGTAGTAGCTGCTTGCTTGGTCTGTGCTTTTTTAGCCTGTTGATTCATTTGTTTAACCATCTTAGCAACTCGCTCTTTTTCTGCCTTTTCAGCTTCATAGGCTGTTTTTTCGGCCTGACTAGGCGCTACAAGCTCAATCTTGATGTGCTGTGATGGAATGGTGATGACGTCACCGACTCTTAGCTTCTTGCCACGTCGTTGTTCCTCTTGACCATTTAAAAAAACCTCTGTTTGAGCTAAAAAACCTTTAATGGCACCACCACTTTGGATAATACCTTGCTCCTTTAATAAAGCTTGTAGGGTAATAAAGTCAGTAAATAGTGTGTATGTCATAGTCATCTCCAATTTGTCATTCAAGTCATTATAGCATAAAAAGCCACTAAATAATAATGCTGAAATGCTGACCTTCTAAAGTCTAGACTATAGCCACAGGATAGCATTTTGATAAAGAGTCAAAATAGGCTACCAGACTGATGTTAACACTCAACGAATAGCGATAAAAATGGTATAATTCTAGAGATCACACATTTATTAATAAGGAAATATTATGAAACTTATTCAGGGAGTTCAGCTTCATCTGATAAAAAACAAAACATTTAAAACGAATCAGATAACGTTTCGCTTTTCAGGTGATTTGAATCAAAAAACGGTAGCAAAGCGAGTCTTAGTAGCTCAAATGTTAGCAACGGCTAACGATACCTATCCTACTGCCAAGCAATTTAGAGAAAAATTAGCACAAATGTATGGAGCAAGCCTGTCAACTCATGTGTCAACCAAGGGTTTGGTTCATATTGTGGATATTGACATTACCTTTATTCAGGATCAGTATGCTTTTTATGGAGAGAAGCTTCTAGACGAAATGATTCAATTTCTAAAGGATATCCTTTTTTCTCCTTTGTTATCAGTGGCTCAGTACCAGCCCAAACTATTTGACATCGAAAAAGACATTTGATGACCTATGTCGAGGCAGATAAGGAGGATTCCTTTTATTATAGTGCCCTAAAAGCCAAGCAATTATTTTATGCTAATGATAGCCTGAAGCTGTCAAAATATGGTAATACTGAGTTAATTGCTAAAGAAACAGCCTACACAAGCTATCAAGAATTTCATAAAATGTTGAATGAGGATCAGATTGATATTTTTATTCTTGGTGATTTTGATGATTATCGTATGGTACAATTGTTACACCAATTTCCCTTTGAGGGACGCAGGAAAAAGCTAGATTTCTTTTATTTACAGCAGCCTGTCAATGTTGTCAACGAATTGGTCGAGCAAAAGCAGCTTAATCAGTCTGTTTTAGAGCTAGCCTATCATTTTCCGCTGGTTTATGGGCAAGCAGAGTATTATGCCTTAGTTGTGTTAAATGGTCTATTAGGAGCCTTTACACACTCTCGCTTCTTTACCCAAATTCGTGAGAAGGAGGGGCTGGCCTATAGTATTGGTAGTCGATTTGATGTTTACACAGGCTTATTTGAGGCTTATGCTGGCATAGATAGACAGCACCGGACAAGAGCCCTGCAGCTAATGGTTAAAGAGCTCAATGACATCAAGATGGGGCGCTTTTCAAGCAGCCTTGTCAAGAAAACAAAGCTAATGCTAAAAAATAACGCCTTGCTATCTGAGGATAATAGTAAAGCCTTGATTGAGCTGGAATACATGAGATCTTATATAGATCCTTCCTATACTTTGTCAAGTTGGCTTGACGAGATTGACAAGGTTAGCAAGCTAGATATTGTCAGGACAGCTAATCTACTCAAGCTGCAAGCTGTATATTTTTTAGAGGGAAAATAAGATGACGTCACTACTGAAAAAAGACTATCCCAGCATTAAAGAGACCTTACACTACGGTCAATTGGCAAATGGTTTAAGGGTTTATTTGATAAAGAAAGAGGGCTATTCTGAGAAAACAGCTATGCTGACTGCTCGTTTTGGTTCTCTTGACACAAGCTTTACAGTCAATTGTCAAAGGTTTGACTTGCCGTCAGGTGTTGCTCATTTCTTAGAGCACAAGCTATTTGAGGATAAAGATGGTAATGATATTGCTCTTACATTTACACAGTTAGGATCAGAAACAAATGCCTTTACAACCTTTGATAAAACGAGCTATTTCTTTTCAACTGTCAATGAATGGCAAGAAAGTCTGAGACTTTTGCAGGAATTTGTAGCAGCTCCTAGCTTTACAGAGGAGTCGGTTAATCGTGAAAAACATATTATCACTCAAGAAATTGAGATGTATCAGGACGATCCTGATTATCAGGCTTACAGTGGTATCTTACAGAACCTCTTTCCCAATACCAGCTTAGCTGTTGATATTGCTGGGACCAAGGAGTCTATCAGGGACATTACAGGCTCTTTATTGGCTGACAGCCATGCTTATTTTTATCACCCTTCTAACATGGTCTTAACGATTATTGGCGATATTGACATTGAAGAAGCCTTTACAGCTATTGAAGCCTTTCAAGATAGTCAACCAAGTCAGACGCAGTATGATGTACAGATAGCTCCATTGACCTACTACCCTGTGATCAAGTCTAGATCTATTGATATGGACGTTGCGACTGCCAAATTAGCAGTCGGCTTTCGCGGTCAGCTAATGTCAAGCGAGTATTCTCTACTCACCTATCAGGTAGCTCTTAGACTGCTCCTAGCGGTGCTCCTTGGCTGGACGTCAAAAACCTATCAGGATTGGTATGAAAAGGGCAAGATAGACGACTCCTTTGATATAGAGGTTGACATTCAAAGGGATTTCCAATTTGTATTGATTTCTTCAGATACTAGTCAGCCTATTGCAATGTCTAACAGCATTAGAAAAAAGATTTCCGATTTTAGATGCTCAAGAGACGTTAATGAGGAGCACTTAGAGCTAGTGAAAAAGGAAATGTATGGGGATTTTATGCAAAGCTTAGACGCTATTGATCAGCTGGCAAGCCAATTTAGCCTTCATTTATCAGAGCAAGAGACCTATTTTGATATTCCTAGGATTATTGAGACCCTAGCTTTAAAGGATATTATCGAAATAGGAAGCTTGTTTTTTGAGCATGCAGCTACTTCAGATTTTACAGTCTTTCCCAAATAGCTTAAAATCTGTTATAATGGTCTTATTACAATATTTTTGAGGTACTCGTATGAGAGAAACAAGTCTCGGTGAATTATTAAGAGAAACACGTGTCGGAAAAAACATAACATTAGACGAAATTGAAGCTAAAACTGGCATTTCCTCGCATTATCTATTGGCAATGGAGCTTGACCAGTTCAAAATCATTCCAGAAGAAAAGTTTGGTCATTTTCTAAAGCAATATGCTGATATTGTTGGCTTAGACTTTGATAGCTTAAAACGCTTGTATCAGCTGCAGGTGAGCTTTAAAAAGGAAACAGGTACACCATCAGTCACACAAATCGTTGAAGAAAAGCTCAGCAAAAAAAGGCTACAAGAGAATAGCTATTCTGAAAAAATAGCTCAACCAGAGCCTTCAAGGACTCAACCAGAAACCCTAGTGATTCCTGTCAAGACGTCACTATCCTCAAGCAAATCAGCTCCTACAGCTAGTCACTTTAAGGCTACTGACCATAGACGGACTAGAGAGACCAGTGCTTCAAGGCTAAGTCGTTATGGAAATAGTGCTAAAACGAAAAAATCAGCCTTTCCATCAGCCTTACTAGGTCTTATTGCTGTGGCTATTGTTGGTGTTATTGGTTTTGCTGTTTGGAAGCAATTTGATAAAGGTCAAAAAGCAAAAGAGGCTGAGATGTCTTTTCTTAAGTCATCACAAAGCAGTCACTCAACAGCGTCCAGCTCATCTGAGCCTAAGACGGTGATCACAACAGAGGGCGCAGAGAATTACTTGATTGCTAATATTACTAAATCAAAAGAAGCTGTTGATGTTACAGTGTCACTGACTGATGCTGAGAGCAGTTGGATTTCCCTCACTAATTCGGAAATTGGTGAGGCTGGTATGACCCTAACAAAGGACAATCCGACTTATTCTACTACCTTGCCTGCTGAGACAACAGAATCCTTGTTGACACTAGGCGTAACAAAGGGTGTTTCAGTAGCAATTGATGGTCAGCCCCTAGATTTATCAGCAATGACAAGTACTGATATCAGCTATATCACACTGAAGATACAATAATAAGGTATAAGCATGATCAAAAAAGAAAATATTCCCAATTTGTTAACTCTCGCCCGTATCGTCATGATTCCATTGTTTTTGTTGATCACCTCTTTTTCAAAGACAGTCGGTTGGCATACCTTTGCAGCGATTATTTTTGCAGTGGCAAGCCTGACCGATTATTTAGATGGTTACCTTGCACGTAAGTGGCAGGTTGTTACTAATTTTGGTAAATTTGCTGATCCATTGGCAGACAAGATGCTTGTCATGAGTGCTTTTATTATGTTAGTGGGCTTAGAGCTGGTACCGGCTTGGGTGTCAGCGGTTATTATCTGTCGTGAGCTAGCTGTTACAGGACTTCGTTTGCTATTGGTTGAGACTGGAGATAAGGTCCTAGCAGCTGCTATGCCTGGTAAGATCAAAACAGTAGCACAGATGCTTTCCATCATCTTTTTACTGTGTCATTGGACTGTTTTAGGCACTGTTTTGCTGTATATTGCTCTATTGTTTACGATTTATTCAGGTTACGATTATTTCAAAGGAGCAAGCTTTCTTTTTAAGGATACCTTTAAATAACAATGTCAAATATTATTGAAGTTAAGAATCTTACATTTAAGTATAAGCAGGACCAGGAGCGATATACCCTAGATGATGTGACGTTTCATGTGAAACAAGGCGAGTGGTTGTCTATCATTGGGCATAATGGCTCAGGCAAGTCAACCGTTGTTAGGTTAATTGATGGGCTATTGAAAGCAGAAGCCGGCCAGATTTTTGTTGATGGTGATCTTCTTACAGAGGACAATGTCTGGGACATTCGTCATAAAATTGGCATGGTATTTCAAAATCCTGATAACCAATTTGTTGGTGCAACTGTCGAAGATGACGTTGCTTTTGGTCTTGAAAACAAAGGTGTTTCCCATCAGGAGATGATAGAGCGTGTTCATCAGGCGTTGCAGCTGGTCGGTATGGAGGCTTTTAAGGATAAGGAGCCTTCCAGATTATCAGGTGGTCAAAAGCAGCGGGTTGCTATTGCAGGTGCTGTTGCCATGCGGCCAATGATCATCATTTTAGATGAAGCAACCAGTATGCTGGATCCAAAGGGGCGTCTGGAGTTGATTCGGACAATTCAATCTATTAGACAAGAATACCAACTAACTGTTATATCTATTACACATGATCTTGATGAGGTGGCTCTTAGTGATCGAGCTTTGGTGATGAACAATGGGCGTGTTGAGTCTGTCTCGACTCCACAGGAGCTATTTGCTAGGGGCAATCAATTGATCAATCTAGGTTTAGATATTCCTTTTACAACCTCTGTTGTTAATATGCTAAAAAAAGACGGCTACCCTATACAGGGAATCTATCTCACAGAAAAGGAATTAGAGGAACAGCTATGTCAATTCATTTCCAAAATGTAAGCTACACGTATCAAGCAGGGACACCCTTTGAGGGGCGTGCCCTTTTTGACGTTAATCTTGATATTGTAGACGGCTCTTATACGGCTTTTATTGGTCATACTGGCTCAGGCAAGTCAACGATTATGCAGCTCTTAAATGGCTTGCATCTGCCGACCACCGGCAAGGTTACGGTAGCAGGCAAGGAGATAACTAGTCAGTCAAAAAATAAAGATATTAAGCCTATTCGTAAGCAGGTTGGTCTAGTCTTTCAATTTCCTGAGAGCCAGCTTTTTGAGGAAACGGTTTTGAAGGATGTTGCCTTTGGACCACAAAATTTTGGTGTTTCTCAGAAAGAGGCGGAAGCTTTAGCGCGTGAAAAATTAACCCTAGTAGGGATTTCAGAGGAACTATTTGGTAAAAATCCATTTGAGCTTTCTGGTGGGCAGATGCGCAGGGTTGCTATTGCGGGTATTCTTGCGATGCAGCCGGATATTTTGGTGTTAGATGAGCCTACTGCTGGGCTTGATCCCAAAGGGCGAAAGGAATTAATGAGTCTTTTTAAATCGCTCCATCAATCAGGCATGACCATTGTACTGGTGACACATCTGATGGACGATGTTGCTAATTATGCTGATTTTGTTTATGTCCTTGAAGCTGGTAAAATCATCTTATCAGGTCAGCCAAAGGCTATTTTTCAACACATTGATTTGCTAAAAGAAAAACAATTAGGTGTCCCTAAGGTGACAGCCTTTGCCCAACGCCTGGCTAAGCAAGGCTTTGATTTACCCTATTTACCCATTACTTTGGAGGAATTAAGAGAGGTATTAAAGCATGGATAAACTCATTCTTGGTCGCTATATTCCTGGGAATTCAATTATTCATCGGCTTGATCCAAGAAGCAAGCTGCTTGCTATGATTATCTATATTATCATTATTTTTGGGCCAATAATGTGGTAACTAATCTTTTGCTGTTAGCATTTACCTTGCTGCTGATTTTCTTGTCACAGATAAAATGGTCTTTCTTTTTCAATGGTGTTAAGCCTATGATTGGTATTATCCTATTTACAACGCTTTTTCAAGTTTTTTTTACACAGGGAGGATCAGTTCTTTTTCAGCTTGGAATAATTAAGATAACAAGCTTGGGATTAAGTCAAGCCATTTTGATTTTCATGCGATTTGTTTTGATTATTTTCTTTTCCACGCTGTTAACCCTAACCACCACCCCACTAAGCTTATCTGATGCTGTTGAAGCGCTGTTGAAGCCTTTAGTTAGGTTTAAGGTACCTGCCCATGAGATCGGTTTGATGTTATCTTTGAGCTTACGGTTTGTTCCAACCTTGATGGACGATACAACTCGTATTATGAATGCGCAAAAAGCGCGAGGTGTTGATTTTGGAGAAGGCAATCTTATTCAAAAGGTAAAGTCGATTATCCCTATTTTGATTCCTCTTTTTGCTTCAAGCTTTAAAAGAGCTGACGCTTTAGCGATCGCTATGGAGGCTAGAGGCTATCAAGGCGGTGACAGTCGAACAAAATACCGCCTGCTAAGCTGGCAATTAAAAGACACTCTAGCCATTATTTTGGTAGTCATTTTGGGGATTTTCCTTTTCTGTCTAAAAAGTCCCTCAAGGCTCACCTAGCTATATTACAGCAGCCCCTTTGTTAGGCTGTAGCAACTAGAATTTATTAATAATAACAATGCTTAAATCATCTGTTACACAGGTCTGAACTTAGGCATTGTTTTTATTTTGAGCTTCTTAAGCTCAAAAAACACTGATATCAGGCTAGAAAACTTGGAATATCAATATTGCTGTAATATTTTTAATATATCTTAAATAGACAAGTAATAATTAACAGTTAATATGGATAACAGAGAAAAGTGAGGTATTTATTTAATGTTTAAACAAGACATTTTGAAACAACGTTATTTTAGTTTTGGCATTGTAGCAGCTGCTATTGCTTTGCTCGCAGTAGTTTTTGCTTTTTCAAGTGAAAATGTAAACACTGATTCCTATGCTAAAGCTTCTGATACTAAGGTTGTGAAGAAACATCATAAAACAAAAAATCAACAGTAGCAAAGGCTGCAACCAAGGAGCAGCCAGCTGAGCAGGCAGAGCCTTCCTCTGCTGATGCAGCACCAGCTCAGGAATCAGTAGCTTCTGAGGTAGCTAGTCCTGCTGTGCAAGAGGCTGCTCCTCAAGCTCAGTATGCAGCTACACCAGTGGCTTATAGCAATGGAGTAATCCTTTCTAACGGCAATACCGCAGGGGCTATCGGTAGTGAAGCAGCAGCTCAAATGGCGGCAGCTACTGGTGTTCCACAAGCTACTTGGGAAGCCATTATCGCTCGTGAGTCAAATGGAAACCCTAACGCAGCTAATCCTTCAGGTGCTTCAGGATTATTCCAAACCATGCCAGGCTGGGGATCAACTGCAACCGTTCAGGATCAGGTAAATTCAGCCTTAAATGCCTATCGTGCACAGGGCTTATCAGCTTGGGGCTACTAAGAACAGATAACAGCGTTAAAAACCTATCATCTTGTGTGATGATAGGTTTTTAGTATCGTTTTACAATGACTGGATAATCTCAATCACCTCTTGGGGTGTGTGTCCAATGTATTGTGCGCCATGTGCTTGTAAATCCTCTTGACAACCAAATCCCCAAGTAACTCCAAGTCTTGTAATGCCTGCTTGTTTACCACCAATCATGTCAAATTTGGTATCTCCAACAATTATAGCTTCTTTTTTATTAATAGCAAAATCTTGTAAGCATGCCTTGACGATATCCAACTTGTGACACCGATTAGAAATAGAGCCTAGGATAGCTTTGAAATAATGGCTAATCGTTAAATCCTGAAGCATTTGCCTTGCCATAGGTTCATATTTACTAGTTGTCACATAGAGGTCAAGACCTTCTTGCGAGAGATTATCTAATAGCTCTGTGATTCCAGAATAAAGCCTTGCTTGGTAAATGCCTAATTCCCTGTAAAAATCTCTAAAGTGTGTTATAGCAACCTCGACATCATGCTGATTCCTAAAAAATGCTGAAAAGGTCGCTTCTAAGGGTGGTCCGATGTAAGACGATAATATGCTATGATCAGGACAAGGGATTTTCATTTTTTGAAAGGTGTATTCAAAGGCATTTAGTATTCCTATACTAGAATCCACCAAAGTACCATCTAAGTCAAATAGGATTGCTTTCATGACGTCTCCTCAGTCTATCGTTACTTGATTATATTAGTCTCCGAAAATTTCTTTACTATACCGTCTACCTGTTGGGGTTGCTGCTAATCCTCCCTCAGCTGTCTCCTTAAAGGCTGTTGGCATTGCGGCACCAACCTGATACATAGCATCAACAACCTCATCTACAGGAATTTGTGACTGAATATTCGCTAATGCCATATCAGCAGCAACAAGAGCAAAGCTTGATCCTAATGCATTACGCTTAACACAGGGAACTTCGACTAAGCCAGCAACAGGATCACAAACCAATCCCAATAGATTTTTGATCACAAAGGCTACCGCTTGGCTAGCCTGATAAGCGGTACCACCTGCTGCCTTAACAAGGGCTGCAGCACTCATTGCAGAGGCAGAGCCCACCTCGGCTTGACAGCCTCCTTCTGCTCCGGAGATAGAGGCATTATTTCCAATGACTAAGCCAAAGGCACCTGCTGTAAAGAGAAAGTCCAGCTGTTCCTTTTCTGATAGCTTGAGCTTATCAATAGCAACAGCAAGGACAGCAGGTAGACAGCCTGCACTTCCAGCAGTCGGGGTTGCACAAACAAGTCCCATTTTTGCATTTAGCTCATTGACAGCCATAGCATTTCTCACAGCTGTTAAAATGGTTTGATCTGAAAGCCCCTTTCCTTTTTTGATGTAATGATCCATCTTAAGAGCATCACCGCCAGTCAATCCGCTAATAGATTTGGTTGCTGTCAATCCGCTGACAACAGAATCCTTCATTACCTGTAAATGCTGTGACATGATGGATAGGATTTCTGCCCTGCTTCGACCAGTCATTTCAACCTCTGTAGCAATCATCAGCTCTGCTACATTACCATCAAACCTATCATCAGCCTGCTTGACAAGCTCTTCAATTGTGTAAAACATAATATACCTTTCTAGTCAAAGAAATTGACATTATGCAGATTAGGAATAGTTGCAATCTGCTTGACAGCAACTTGACAATCACGAGAATCAACCTCAATAATCATAATGGCTTTCTCACCTGCACTTTCACGAGTCACAGTCATTTGAGCGATATTAATATCACTAGCTGACAATATATCTGTAACCTTAGCAATCATTCCGGGGATATCTTGATGGACAATAATCAAGGTTGGAGTATTCATAGACAAGGAAACAGAAAAACCATTTAGCTCTGTGACCTGAATGTTTCCTCCTCCAATTGACACACCTGTAATGCTCATTGCTTTATCAGCCTTTTTGACACTAATCTTTACAGTATTGGGGTGGGGAGCATTGCTATCCTTTAAAATATCCCAATAAATTTTAATGCCCTTTTGATGAGCAATTTCAAGAGAATTCTTGATGTTTGGATTATCCGTATCCATGCCCATAATACCAGCTACTAGTGCCTTGTCGGTACCATGGCCTTGATAGGTCTTAGCAAATGAATTGTATAGATGAAAGGTCACCTCATCAGGAATTTCTCCAAAAATGGAGTGGACAACCTTTCCGATTCTAACAGCACCAGCGGTATGACTGCTCGATGGTCCAATCATCACTGGTCCAATGATGTCAAAAACTGATTGAAATTTTTGTGTGTTCATATATGCTCCATGCTCTTTTTATCCTTTTTATTATAACAAATCGCTAATCAAATGTCGTTTGTTATGAAAAAAGATATTGTTGGAAATAAGAGACAATACTGTTATAATAGTCATGCGTCTAGCGGCGCTTCAAATCGACCTTCAAATCGAGCTTTGAGAAAACACTTGGACAAAGACAAAAAATATAGAAATGAACCATTTGCTAGAGTCTTGTTTAGGCAAGTTGATTCGTTCTATTCTTTTTCTCATGTCCTTGTATCTTATATTGATGGGAGAATAAATGATGACAGATAACTCGAAAACACGTGTTGTTGTTGGCATGAGTGGCGGTGTTGATTCATCTGTAACTGCCTTGCTGTTAAAGGAGCAGGGATATGATGTGATTGGCGTCTTTATGAAGAATTGGGACGATACAGATGAATTTGGTGTTTGTACGGCGACTGAGGATTATAAAGATGTGGCAGCCGTAGCCGATCAGATTGGTATTCCTTACTATTCTGTTAATTTTGAAAAAGAGTATTGGGATAGAGTGTTTGAGTATTTCCTAGCAGAATACCGTTCAGGACGCACCCCAAATCCTGATGTCATGTGCAATAAGGAGATAAAGTTTAAAGCCTTTCTTGATTATGCGATGACATTGGGTGCTGATTATGTGGCAACAGGTCACTATGCCCAAATCAAACGTGATGAGAATGGTGTAGTCCATATGCTGCGTGGTCTTGATAAGGGTAAGGATCAAACCTATTTTTTAAGCCAACTATCACAAGAGCAACTCCAAAAAACCATGTTTCCCTTGGGGCACCTGCAAAAATCAGAGGTACGTGCTATTGCTGAACAAGCAGGCCTTGCAACAGCAAAGAAAAAAGACTCAACAGGGATTTGTTTTATTAGTGAGAAGAATTTTAAGACCTTTCTTAGCCATTATTTACCAGCTCAAAAGGGGCGTATGATGACTGTTGATGGTCGTGATATGGGAGAGCATGCAGGCTTGATGTATTATACTATTGGCCAACGTGGGGGACTTGGCATTGGTGGTCAGCAGGGTGGAGATAACAAGCCTTGGTTTGTTGTTGGAAAAGACCTTTCACAAAATATCCTTTATGTTGGTCAAGGCTTTTACCACGAGTCCTTAATGTCAACTAGTCTTGACGCTTCTGTCATTCAGTTTACAAGAGAAGTTCCTGAAGAATTCACCTTAGAATGCACAGCAAAGTTCCGCTATCGTCAGCCAGATTCTAAGGTGACGGTTCATGTCAAGAAAGACAAAGCTAAGGTTGTTTTTGCTGAGCCTCAGCGTGCGATTACACCTGGTCAAGCAGTCGTTTTTTATGATGGTCATGAGTGTCTTGGTGGTGGTATTATTGATATGGCGTATAAAGATGGCGAGCCTTGTCAATATATTTAGCTTGACATGTTAATTGACAGATGTGTCAATAAAGTTGACGGTTTTGTCATCTGATAAGTCTTGACAAGCTGGCAGATTTTGATAGAATAAGGTTAACAATAACGATGATGGTCAAAGCTCATGGGAATTGTAAGTCTTTTTGGCTTACAGCTTTCTCAGGTTTTGACTATTTTTATAGCTTAAAAACAGTGTCAAGGAGAAAAGATGGTTCAGGATTTTAGAACAAGGATAGCAGACCATAGCTTTGGTGTTAGGGCTTCAGCGTTAATAATTAAGGATGGCTATATTTATCTTGCCAAATCACCCAAAGAGGACTATTATCTTTTAGGTGGTGCTATTCATGTTGGAGAAAGCACAGAAGAAGCTGTCAAGCGTGAGGTTCTAGAGGAGGTAGGAGCTGAGGTTTCAGTTGCTCAGTTAGCCTTTGTGGTTGAAAATCAATTTTGTCTAGAAGGAGTGAACTTTCATCAGATTGAGTTTCATTATATTGTGAGTCTATTATCTGATTCTAGCCCTTCTGTAGTTGAGGGTGATTGTACTAGGGTTTGTGAGTGGGTTGCTCTTGATGATCTAGATAAGATAAGGCTCAATCCTAGTTGTTTAAAAAGGGCTATAAAGCATTGGGACAGGCAGCCTCAGCATATAAAACATATTGAGATAAAGGAGTAGATATGGTACATGAATTTACAGAATCCTACGATGTCATCGTTGTAGGAGCAGGACATGCAGGTGTTGAAGCCAGCTTAGCGGCTAGCCGTATGGGGTGTAAAACCTTATTAGCAACGATAAATCTTGATATGCTGGCTTTTATGCCATGCAATCCCTCTATTGGAGGGTCAGCTAAGGGTATTGTTGTTCGCGAAATTGATGCTCTTGGTGGAGAGATGGGGAAAAACATTGACAAAACCTATATCCAAATGAAAATGCTCAATACAGGTAAGGGACCGGCAGTTCGAGCATTACGAGCTCAAGCAGATAAAAGCTTGTATGCACGTGAGATGAAGCATACTGTTGAAAAGCAAGAAAACCTCACTCTTCGCCAGTCTATGATTGATGATATTTTAGTAGAAAATGGTAGGGTTGTTGGAGTGCTGACAGCAACAGGGCAAAAATATGCAGCTCAGGCAGTGATCATAACAACAGGTACAGCTCTTCGTGGTGAGATTATCCTTGGAGAATTGAAATATTCGTCTGGCCCGAATAACAGCTTGGCCTCAGTGACACTAGCTGATAATTTGAAAAAGCTTGGTCTTGAAATTGGCCGCTTTAAGACAGGAACCCCACCACGTGTCAAGGCTTCTTCTATTGATTATGAGGTGACAGAGATTCAGCCTGGTGATGTGACTCCAAATCATTTTTCCTTTATGTCTAAGGACAAAGATTATTTGGCTAATCAGATTCCTTGCTGGCTGACCTACACTAATCAGATTAGTCATGATATCATCACTAAAAACCTATATCGAGCACCTATGTTTTCAGGAGTCGTCAAGGGAGTGGGCCCACGCTATTGTCCATCAATTGAGGATAAGATTGTACGATTTGCTGATAAAGAGCGTCATCAGCTCTTTTTAGAACCAGAAGGCTTTGACACTGAGGAGGTCTATGTTCAAGGTCTATCCACAAGTCTTCCTGAGGACGTCCAAAAGGAATTGGTTCACTCTATTAAGGGGCTTGAAAATGCTGAGATGATGAGAACAGGCTATGCTATTGAGTATGACATTGTATTACCTCATCAGCTTCGTGCTACCCTTGAAACAAAGATGATTTCAGGGCTTTTTACAGCTGGGCAAACCAATGGAACCTCAGGCTATGAGGAAGCTGCTGGTCAAGGCCTTGTCGCTGGTATCAATGCTGCTTTGAAGGTTCAGGGTAAGCCTGAGCTCATTTTAAAGCGCAGCGACGCTTATATTGGTGTAATGATTGATGATTTGGTAACCAAAGGAACCTTGGAGCCTTACCGTTTGCTGACATCACGCGCAGAATATCGTCTTATCCTTCGTCATGATAATGCGGACATGCGATTGACTGAAATTGGTCGTCAGATTGGCTTGGTTGACGATGAGCGTTGGTCTGCCTTTGAAATCAAGAAAAATCAATTTGACAATGAATTAAAGAGGCTAGATAGTATCAAATTAAAGCCAATCAAAGAAACCAATGCTCGTGTTCAAAAGCTTGGCTTTAAGTCCTTGACGGACGCAATGACAGCTAAGGAATTTATGCGTCGACCAGAGGTTGACTATGCCACTGTAGTGTCATTTATAGGTCCTGCTGCTGAGGGATTAGATGCTAAGCTGATTGAGCTACTAGAAACTGAGATCAAATACGAAGGCTATATCAAAAAGGCCCTTGATCAGGTTGCTAAAATGAAGCGTATGGAGGAAAAGCGGATTCCTAAGACCATTGATTGGGACGCTATTGACTCAATTGCTACTGAGGCAAGGCAAAAATTTAAGAAAATCAATCCAGAAACCATTGGTCAGGCTAGTCGCATTTCAGGTGTAAATCCGGCAGATATTAGCATTTTAATGGTTTACCTTGAAGGTAATGGAAAGGCTCGCCGTAAAACATAATAGTCATCAAATTGTAATCTCAAAACCACTGACAGCTCTGTATTTCAGGGCTGTTTTATGGTATAATACGGGATTAAGAGGTTAAAGATGAAAAGATTTCGTTTTGAAACCATTCATTTAATTATGATGGAGTTGATTTTATTCGGCTTACTAGCCTTATGTGTTAGAATCATGCAATCAAAAATGCTGATTACACTAGCTATTTTTTTAGTGTTGTTGTTTGTTGCGGCCTTGCTTTGGTATCAAAAAAAGGTTTACGAATTGTCTGATTTAGACCACATTGAGCTATTGAACGAACAAACAGAAAATAATTTAAAAACATTACTGGATAACATGCCAGTTGGTGTTATTCAGTTTGATCAAGAAACCAATGCTATTGAATGGTACAATCCTTACGCAGAGCTGATTTTCACTGATGAGGCCGGTTTTTTACAGGAACAGATGATCCAACAGCTTCTCACTGATAAGCGTAAAAGTGATATTTCTCAAACCTTTGAGGTTTCTGGCAATCGATACACGTCTTATATTGATGTGGCATCAGGTATTTTTTACTTTTTTGATAGCTCTGTTGGTAGTAGACAATCAGCAGATTCTAGCTTGCTAAAGCCAGTTATTGGTATTATTTCTGTGGATAATTATGACGACATTACAGATGACTTATCTGATGCTGATACGTCAAAGATAAATTCATTTGTGGCTAATTTCATAGCTGAGTTTATGGAGTCTAAGCAGGTATTTTATCGACGTGTTAATATGGATCGTTTTTACTTTTTTACAGACTATAAGATCTTAAAAGGGCTGATGGACGATAAGTTTTCTATTTTAGAGCAGTTCCGAAAGGAAGCCCAAGAAGCGCAGCTACCATTGACCCTAAGTATGGGCATTTCCTTTGGAGAGGAAAATCATTGTCAAATTGGTCAGGTTGCTCTTGAGAATCTGAATATTGCTCTTGTCCGAGGCGGAGATCAGATTGTTATTCGTGAAAATGCAGACCATACAAATCCGGTCTATTTTGGTGGCGGCTCTGTTTCTACGGTTAAACGCTCTAGAACTAGGACGCGTGCCATGATGACAGCTATTTCAGACCGTATCAAAATGGTTGATAATGTGTTTATCGTAGGTCACCGTAAACTGGACATGGACGCCTTAGGCTCGGCTGTTGGCATGCAATTTTTTGCTAGTAACATTATTGAAAACAGCTTTGCTGTCTATAATCCGGATGAGATGAGTCCAGACATTGAAAGAGCTATTGAGCGCTTACAGGCTGATGGTAAGACACGTCTTATCAGTATTTCTCAAGCAATGGGGCTTACGACCCCTAGATCACTGTTAGTAATGGTGGACCACTCTAAGATTTCCTTAACCTTGTCTAAGGAATTTTACGAGCAATTTCAAGATGTTATTGTCGTTGATCATCACCGAAGAGATGATGATTTTCCAGATAATGCTATCTTGACCTTTATTGAAAGTGGTGCAAGCAGTGCCGCAGAGCTAGTGACAGAATTAATCCAGTTTCAAAATGCGAAGAAGCGCTTAAACAAGATTCAAGCAAGTGTTTTGATGGCTGGTATTATGCTGGATACTAAGAATTTTTCAACACGTGTCACCAGTAGAACCTTTGATGTTGCCAGTTATTTACGAAGCAGAGGTAGTGATAGCGTCGAAATTCAAAATATTTCAGCAACTGATTTTGATGACTATAAGCAGGTTAATGAGATCATTCTCAGAGGTGAGCGCCTTAGCGACTCCATTATCGTTGCAACTGGGCTTGCTGGGCAATATTATAGTAATGTCATTGCTAGTAAGGCAGCAGATACCATACTATCAATGGCCCATATTGAGGCTAGCTTTGTTATTGTAGAGACAGGAGCTGATAAGATTGCTATATCAGCAAGAAGTCGTAGTAAGATCAATGTCCAAAGAATGATGGAAAAGCTTGGCGGCGGAGGACATTTCAACTTAGCAGCGTGTCAGATGAAGCATATCAGTCTTAGCGAGGCTAAGCAGCTGTTACTAGAAACAATTGATAACACAATGAAAGAAACAAGAGAGGTAGAGTCATGAAAGTCATTTTTTTAGTTGACGTTAAAGGAAAAGGAAAAAAAGGAGAAATCAAGGAGGTTCCCACTGGTTATGCTCAGAATTTTCTGATTAAGAAAAATTTAGCAAAGGAAGCTAGCAGTCAAGCAATTGGCCAGCTAAGAGGGCAGCAAAAAGCTGAGGAAAAAGCCCAGGCTGAAATCCTAGCAGAGGCTAAGGCTGTTAAGAAAATCTTAGATGACGAAAAAACTCGTGTCCAGTTTAAGGAAAAGGTTGGACCAGATGGGCGTACCTTTGGCTCAATTACAGCTAAGAAAATTTCCGAGGAATTGCAAAAGCAATTTAAGGTCAAGGTTGACAAGCGTCATATTGTTTTAGATCACCCTATTCGTGCTATTGGTCTTATCGAAGTGCCAGTTAAGCTGCATAAAGAAGTGACAGCTGAAATAAAACTAAACATTGCTGAGGCATAGCACATCAGCCTAAAAAAGATTTGGAGGTGCTGAGTTTGCCTGAAGTTGCTGAGTTACGAGTTCAACCCCAAGATTTATTGGCAGAGCAGTCTGTACTAGGCTCTATCTTTATTTCCCCAGACAAGTTGATTACCGTTAGAGAATTTATCGGTCCAGAGGATTTTTATAAGTATTCTCATAAGGTCATTTTCAGGGCAATGATAAGGCTTAGTGATCGAAATGATGCTATTGATGCAACAACGGTAAGGACGATTCTTGATGATCAAGGGGACCTTCAACATATTGGTGGCTTGTCTTATATTGTTGAGCTGGTTAATAGTGTACCTACCAGTGCCAATGCAGAATACTATGCTAAAATAGTAGCTGAAAAGGCTATGCTACGCGATATCATCAATAGGTTGACAGAGACTGTAAACTTAGCCTATGAAGGAGCATCTGACTCGGAGGATATTATTGCAAGTGCTGAGAAGGCCTTGGTTGATATCAGTGAGCATAGCAATCGCAGTGGCTTTCGTAAGATCTCAGACGTTTTAAAGATTAATTATGAAAATCTTGAGGTTCGTTCTAAGCAGACATCAGACGTTACAGGTTTACCAACGGGCTTTAGGGATCTTGACAAGATTACAACAGGTTTACACCCAGATCAACTGATTATTTTAGCAGCTCGTCCTGCAGTCGGTAAGACAGCCTTTGTCTTAAACATTGCTCAAAATGTTGGTACAAAGCAAAAGAGAGCAGTTGCCATTTTCTCCTTAGAAATGGGAGCTGAAAGCCTTGTTGATCGTATGCTGGCCGCTGAGGGAATGGTCAATTCACATAGCTTGAGGACTGGTCAGTTGACTGATCAGGACTGGAATAATGTGACCATTGCCCAAGGAGCCTTGGCAGAAGCACCTATCTATATTGATGATACACCTGGCATTAAGATTACTGAGATCAGAGCAAGGGCACGTAAATTGTCTCAGGAGGTTGAGGGAGGCTTAGGGCTAATTGTCATTGATTACCTCCAACTGATCACTGGTACAAGACCTGAAAATCGTCAGCAAGAGGTTTCTGATATTTCAAGGCAGCTAAAGATTTTAGCTAAGGAATTAAAAGTGCCTGTTATTGCTTTGAGTCAGCTTTCTCGTGGTGTTGAGCAGAGGCAGGACAAGCGTCCAGTTTTGTCTGATATTCGTGAGTCTGGCTCTATCGAGCAGGATGCGGATATTGTTGCATTTTTGTACCGAGATGATTATTATCGTAAAGAAAGCGACAGCACAGAAGAGGCTCTTGAGGATAATACAATTGAGGTGATTCTTGAGAAAAATAGGGCAGGTGCGCGTGGGACAGTTAAGCTGATGTTTCAAAAGGAATACAATAAATTTTCGACAATAGCTCAATTTGAGGAAAGATAAGAAAGAGGGAAAGAGAATGAGTGATGCATTTACAGATGTTGCCAAAATGAAAAAAATAAAGGAAGACATTAAGGCTCATGAAGGTCAGTTGGTTGAGTTAACACTTGAAAATGGTCGTAAGCGTGAAAAAAATAAGGTTGGCAGATTGATAGAGGTTTACCCTTCTTTATTTATCATTGAGTATCAGGGGAACCCAGATGCTTCAGGGGAAGCGAATAATTCTTATGTTGAGTCTTATACCTATTCAGATATTTTGACGGAAAAAACACTGATTCGTTATTTTGATTGAAAAATCAATGCCCATTTAGGGCTTTTTCTTTACACTTTGTTGACAGCTGTGTAAAGATATGAATCAATTTGAAGCCTTGAAGAACTTATTAGCAAATGAATGAAGCCCGGACTAATAATAGGGACTAGCTTTCTTGAAAAGCAGTTACTCTGAGACTCTCGGTATTAGATATCAAAACATAATATGCTATTTTCAAAGAATTTCCTATCGGTATTAAAAAGCCTTGTTTACTCGGGAAGTGTTGTGTAAAAGCTTGTTTGCCATATGATTAACATCATCTTTGAGCTTACAGCTAACCATTTTTGATGATATGATATTAAAAATGTAAAAAAAACTTGAATCAATACCTTTTTCATGTTACAATTAGTTTTGTGTGAAATAACAGCAGAAAAATATGAAGCTCGTCAACAGGCGGTTAACTAAATTGAGTAACCTTTGCTGTTTAGGCGAAAACCTCCTGCACGAATCAGGATTTTTCAAACAGTTATTTCCTCGTTATATTTTTTAGAGGAGGACATGATACATGTCACGTTATACTGGTCCATCATGGAAACAATCACGTCGTCTTGGCTTGTCATTGACAGGCACAGGTAAGGAATTGGCACGTCGTAACTACGTACCTGGTCAGCATGGCCCTAACAACCGTAGCAAGCTTTCAGAATATGGCTTGCAACTTGCTGAGAAGCAAAAGCTTCGCTTTTCATATGGTATGGGGGAAAAACAATTCCGTAACCTATTCGTACAAGCTACAAAAATCAAAGAAGGAACTCTTGGTTTCAACTTCATGCTTCTTTTAGAGCGTCGTCTTGACAATGTGGTTTACCGCTTAGGTCTTGCAACTACTCGTCGTCAAGCACGTCAGTTTGTTAACCATGGTCATATTCTTGTTGATGGTAAGCGTGTTGATATCCCATCATTCCGCGTTGAGATTGGCCAAGTCATCTCTGTTCGTGAAAAATCAATGAAGGTTCCTGCAATCCTTGAGGCAGTTGAAGCAACTCTTGGACGTCCAGCTTTTGTTTCATTTGACGCTGAAAAGCTTGAAGGATCATTAACTCGCCTCCCAGAGCGCGACGAAATTAACCCAGAAATCAATGAAGCACTTGTCGTTGAATTCTACAACAAAATGCTTTAAGATAAGACTTTATATTATAAGAAGCCCACAACAGTGGGCTTTTTTGGTTGAGCGGTTAGCTGATTTATGTACCGACCCCAAAGGTTAGACCAAAAGTCTAACGATTGGAGGTCGGTATTGTTAGGCATAAAGATCATTATAAACTCAGTAAGAAATAGTTTACAAAGTTGTTTTTTGGTACTGGATTTGACATCATTAGTGCAGGACTATGTTTTAGATAGCATTTTTAAGACGAAACGAGTCATTTCCTGAGGGGATTCTTTTTTTCCTTTAGCAATCCAGCTTTGGCAGACACCGAAAAAGGCATGTGCTAGGTAGATGCTTCGATATTCCTTTTCGGTTGGGGACAAGATGTCCTTACTGAACTTGTCCTGAAGATCGGTAGTGATCAACAGACGAACCTTGTTAATGATAAAGCTTTGGATTTCTCGGGTACCATTGGAGGATAGCAGAGCAGATAGTAGTTGCTCTCGCTTGAGAAATTCAAATACTTCTAAAAAAGCATGCTCCTTGTTTTGGTATTCTTTTTCAAAAATGTATTCTAATTTGTGAAAAAAGGTTTGTTGATAGTAATCAATCATCTCATATTTGTCTTTATAGTGAGTATAAAAGCTAGAACGACTAATGCCTGCCATTTTAGCAAGCTGAACGGTTGTTACATCATCGAAGCTTTCGGTTTTTAGTAAGCTCACCATTGCATTAAGAATGGCCTTCTTGGTTTGCTGCTTGCGGCTATCCATCATTATCTCCTTTTGAACACTTGTAGACATTATGTCTAAAAAATTTATTTTTTCCTTGTAAAATGTCACTTTATTTGTATAATATATTTTATCATAATTTTTGAACAGTATGTCTATTTGGAGAAAAAATAATGCTAGAAGGATTAAAAGCAATAATCAAAAATCGTAAGCTAGTAGTGACAATGATTGGGGTTGCTCTAGTACCAGCTCTCTATAATTTGTCCTTTTTAGGGTCCATGTGGGATCCTTATGGTCGGGTTGATCAGTTGCCTGTAGCAGTTGTGAATCAGGATAAGCCTGCTTACTTGAATAACAAGAGACTGACTATTGGTAACGATATGGTAGACAATATGTCTAAAAATAAGGAATTGGATTATCATTTTGTGGCTGCAGATACCGCACAAAAGGGCTTGGAAAAGGGTCGTTATTATATGACGATTACGTTGCCAAAGGATTTGTCACAAAAGGCCACTACGCTATTAGATCAGCAGCCAGAGAAGCTGATTGTTAGCTATCAAACTAGTAAGGGCCATAGCTTTATCGCTTCTAAAATGGGTGAATCTGCTATGAATCACTTGAGAGAGGCTGTTTCTAAAAATATAAGGAAGACCTATATCACCTCCGTTTTTAAGAGCATGCATCAGCTCCAATCTGGTCTAAAGGAAGCTTCAAATGGCGGTCAGCAATTAGCCGCTGGCTTAGTAATTGCTAGGGCAAGCAGTCAGCTAATGTCAAGGCATTTGAACACCTTGTCTGAATCAAGTGCTCGCTTGTCTCAAGGAGCGGGTAATCTATCTAGTGGTATAGCTGCCTATACAGCCGGTGTTGGTCAGCTTGATACCGCGGGCTTAGGACAGCTAGCAGCTGATATGCCAGCGTATCTAGATGGTGTTTCTCGGTTATCCAAGGGTGCTAATCAGTTAAATGCTGGCTTGACCCAATTGGCTCTAGGAAGTGATCTGTCTCAAGACAAACAAGCTAATATTCAAGCTTTAATGGCTAGCCTACCAAAGCTTAATCAGGCTATCCAGCAGCTAAAGACCAATCTTTCCTTGTCTTTGGCACCAAATGTGGACTCAGGAGCCATTGCTAAGCATTTAGCCGATATGACGCGTTTAGTGCAGGAGCTTGTGGTAGATGATACTGCTGACAAGAACAATCAGCTAGCCGCTCTACAAGCTACAGCTACCTATCAAGGTCTCAACTCTGAGCAGCAGGAGGAGCTGAGCTCAGCTATTTCCAATACTTCAACTAAAGTAACAATATCAGCAAAGGCTATGTTGACATCACTGCAAGCCATGTCTGAGGAGCTAGAGGCTATGTCAACAAGTGCTGGTGTAGCTGATCAACTGAGGGACTTTAAAGCACTTGTTAATCAGCTGGCTTATCAAGCTGATCAAATCCTACCTAGCACAGGCAAGGCATTGTCAGAGCTTTCAACTGGTTTAAGGGCTGTTCACTCAGCGACAACAGCCCAGCTCTTATCAGGTAGTCAAGCTCTTGCTGGCGGCTTTAATCAATTGACAGCTAAGAATGAAGCTCTTACAGCAGGCCTGTCTACTCTTGCTACAGGGGCAACAGCTCTTAACCATCAATCCAGTCAATTATTAGCAGGTGGACAGCAGCTTACAGTAGGCGCTAATCAGCTAGCTTTTGGAGCCAATCAGCTCTCCTCTGGCAGCTCTCAGTTGACAGATGGCTTGACAACTCTGTCAACAGGTCTGTCAAGCTTAACGACCTCACTATCAAAAGCTTCTGACCAGCTTTCAATGGCTTGGGTAGAGGACCAGAATGCTGATATGGTATCTGATCCAGTAGCGTTATCAGAGAAGGACAAGGATAAGGTTAGGACCAATGGTATTGGCATGGCTCCTTATATGATTGCTGTGTCTCTAATGGTAGTTGCCTTGTCTACAAATATTATTTTTGCAGAGGCCTTATCTGGTAAGCCGATTAAAGATAGATGGGATTGGGCAAAGCAAAAATTACTGATCAATGGCATGATTTCGACCGTTGGCTCTGTTATTCTTTACGCTGCACTTCAACTGCTGGGCTTTGAAGCTAATGACGGTATCAAGACCTTAGGCTTTATTATGCTGAGTGGATGGGCCTTGATGGCTTTAGTGACTGCATTGGTCAGCTGGGATGCTCGATATGGTGCCTTTGCTTCGTTAATTATGCTGTTGCTACAGGTTGGTGCTGCGGGTGGTTCTTATCCTATTGAGTTGAGTGGTCAGATCTTCCAGATTCTCCATCCTTATCTTCCAATGTCTTATATTGTCTCTGGCCTTCGTCAGACAATATCATTAACTGCCCAGATAGGTTTAGAGACGAGTGTATTAGTTGGCTTTTTGTTAAGCTTTATGGCTATAGGAGTGCTGATTTATCGTCCAAAGGACAAGCAATCGTCCTAGATAATAGCTGAGATAACAGGTTATCGTTAAACAGTAGATATAATAAAAAAGCTTCTAGAAATTGTGGTTTAAGCTCTTTCTAGAAGCTTTTTTTATGGTTGGTTTAGCTTACGGAGATAAGACCATTATTATTGGAAATGGTAAGCTGTGCTTTAAAGGGTGTTTGACGACCTGCTTCTTGACTAATCGTTACAAATCCATTATTATTTGAAGCCTTTACGTCATAGTAGATGAGGTTTTCTCTAGGACAATTGATGTCAATGATTCCATTCTTATTGATGATAGTGATGTCATTGGAAAAGGACAGCTGCTGCCCTATGATATTACCGTTTTTGTTTTCAATGAAGGTTTCTGTTAGCTGACTTGCTTCTAATCTGATGTTTCCATTGTTATTGTTCAGCTGGCAATTTATTAGGGTGCTATTGTCACAGCTGAGGTTAGCATTTTTGGCTTGACATTTACTAGACTGGATATTGCAATGCTCTAAAATAATGTTCCCATTTTTGCTGCTTAGGTTGACAGTGCTATCTGATAAATGACTGATAGAAATCGTTCCATTGTAAGTGTTAGAGACAATGCTATCACAATGTATATGCCTTATGGTGACATCGTTGTTGTCACTTTCTCCAGAGATTTTTTTCAGGTGGTGGTTGACAGGTAGTGTCAAGGTAATGGGTTGATATTTTGCAAGCCAGCGGTCTAGGAAATGAAAGCCATACTGTATTGTTTGTACTGCTGAGTCTTCAATGATATTGAGCATGCCGTCACTATCTTGGCTTATTGTGATGCGATTATCATCGTATGAAATAGTAGGGTAAGGAATGTCAGCAGTTTCAATGGTTAAATCATGGTTAAGCAGACTATAGCGAATGTCAACTATTGGCTCAAGCTTTTGTGAGCTTGCTTCTGACTTTGTTTTGTTGTCAACTTCCCAATTCGTCCAGTCATCTTCGTCTGTTTTTTCGGGGAGATCTAAGGCTTTTAATAGCTCCTTGGCAATGTCCTCTGGATTTCCCAGTTCTTTAAGAATAGCTTGTTCATGGTCAGGACCAGCCTCGTCAAAATACTCTGTAAAATGGTCAATGATTTCTTGGTAATCCTTTTGAGGTAAATGGTTGATCTGCTGCTTTAGCTTGTCTAGAAAATCTTGTTTAGTCATTATGATATCCTCCCTTGATTAATGAATTGATAGGTCGCTTTGATTGACAGTATTGGCTATGTCAGAGTGAAATGAAGTAGCTCCTGTTGCTGCGTCTGTGTTAAGCTTGGCGTTTGAAAAACGAGAGCTGAGCTTGATGTTGCCTCTTGTTGTGACATGATAAGCAATATCTCTTGGATTTGCTAATGTGGTATTGATATTAATATCGCCGCCATTAATTGTGTTTTTCTCCTTGATTGTGACATGATTTATAGCAAGCTCGGAGGGGTCTGTATAGTCATAGTCGTTTTCTTCTTTTGTATCAGCTACAGTGATAGAAGAGTCTTTGATACTGCCGTCGTTAAGTTCTAGCTGACTTGAGTTCTCAGCAGCTTCATAATAATCTGCTTTAGGTAATTTTCGTAGGTATTTGTCTAGCTCTGCTAGGTATTCATCTCTTGTCATGCCTTAATCTCCCTTCAATAATGCCATCTAGGGTGGCCTTGTAGCTTTGCCATTCTTCCTTTAAGAAAATCAGCTGCTTTTCGCCTTTGGCTGTAATGGTGTAATAGTTACGCTTGCGACCTTGATGTTCCTGACTATAGGTAGTTAAATAGTCTGATTTCTCTAGCTTTTTTAAAATAGGGTATAGGGTTGATTCCCTGATATTAGCGACAAGCTTAATGGTTTGGCTGATATCATAACCATAGGAATCATGCTTGTCGACAATAGATAAAATCAAAAATTCAATCAAGGTAGCAGATACTGGAAAATACATCTGGTTACTCCCTTCCTGCCTCGTATTTATATATAATTATTTTATATATTAAGTATAGAGTTTCTGTTTTAATATGTCAATATTTTATATATAAAAATTTTATATATCATAGAGAGTAATCGGAGCCATTTCTTGACCAAAGGATTACTATTTTATACTATGAAAGTAGCTTAGTGATGGATATGATAAGGAGAAGGACAGATGAAGAGCATTATTGAACATTATCAGGCTAGGCCCTTGGGTGAGGAGCGATGTTATGCGGTTTGCTTACCTTTGATTTGGCAGGAAGGGCGATGGCAGGTCTTATATGAAATCAGAAGCCAACATATCTCTCAGCTGTACTGACCCCCAAAAGTTGGACACGACATATTAGTGAAAGGATTTAGTTCTGTATTGCACAGGGCTAAGTCCTTTTAGCTTTGCTTTAATGCGTTTGTTGTTGTAGTAAAAAATGTAATCTGTAATAGCTTGTTCAAGCTCATTAAGGGATTGATAAGTTGTCTCAAGGCCGTAAAACATCTCAGATTTGAGAATACCAAAGAAGGACTCCATCATCCCATTATCTGGACTATTTCCCTTGCGAGACATGGATGGACGAATGCCTTTAGTCTCCAAAAAGTGATGATAAGACTGATGTTGATATTGCCAGCCTTGATCGCTGTGGAGAGTCGTTCCATTGTACGAATCCGCTGGAAAAGCCTTCTCAAGCATGGTTTGTACTTGCTTCAAGTCAGGCGATCGAGACAGGGTGAAATCAATAATCTCACTGTTATAGCCGTCAAGAACAGGCGATAGATAGAGTTTCCCCTCAGGTAAGGTAAATTCCGTCACATCGGTATAGCACTTCTCGTAGGGCTTAGAACCTTCAAACTGACGTTTAATCAGATTATCAGCCTTTTTGCCAACCTCACCTTTGTAAGAAGAATACTTGCGCTTACGACGGATACGAGCTTTTAAGCCCATGACAGTCATCAAACGTTGTACTTTTTTGTGATTGACGATAAAACCACGATTTCTTAGTTCCAGATGAATGCGACGATAGCCATAATTGCCATGATGTTCATCATAGATGCCTTGAATGAGCTCCTTTAAGTCCATGTCCTTATCTTCTTGAGCTAGTTGCTTGACTTGATAATAATAGGTTGACCGCGATAAATCAAGGATTTCAAGCAAAGTTGCTAGAGAAAATTGACCGATTAATTCTTGGATGATTTCTGTTGCTCTTTGAGCTTTGCTTCGTCCCTCAACCGGTATTCTCTCAGCTTTTTTAGCACAGCATTCTCCGCTCTAAGGTAGTCTAATTCTTTTTGGAGTCGCTCCAACTCTGTCATTTGTTCTAAAGTCTTCTTTGGTTGACGTCCCATCTTTGGTGGCCTCCCTCTTCTTTTCTCAAGAATAGTATAGCCGTTTTTCTTGTATTGCGCTATCCACCTTGAAAGCATACTAGAATTTGGTAAAGCATAGTCTAAGGACGTCTGTTTTTGAGATTGACCATCAATCAGAACTTTATCTATTATCTCTTGCTTCAGTTCTGGAGAATAATAACTATTCTTACCTTTTTGGACAATGGCTAACCCATACCTGTCAATCAGGCGAATCATGTATTTGAGGTCAGATTCTGCAATACTAAACTTTTCTGATAAGCATTTAATGGACTTTCCAATGTGCCGTAGCTCATAGATTTGAACCTTGTCTTCATAACTCAATGTCATAAAAATAGCCCCCCAATTGTTAGATTTTATGTCTAACTTTTGGGGGGCAGTTCACAGTTCATTCAAGCCAGGGGAGGTTTCTTTTCCTAGTGGGCGCGTGGAGGAGGGTGAGACTTATCAGCAGGCGGCTATTCGTGAGACGGTAGAGGAGCTCAATATAGAGCCTGAGCAGGTTCATGTTTGGGGGGAGATTGACTATTTAGTTCAGCCGACTCGTAGCATTCATTGCTTTGTTGCGGAACTGGCTATTGATGATTGGAGAAGGCTTAGGGTCAATGAAGAGGTTGATAGCTTGTTTACGGTGCCTTTGGAGGAGCTCATGGCGCAAGCTCCTGTTGCTTATCCTTTACAAATGCAATCGATAATCTCGTCAGACTTTCCGTTGGATCGTATCCCTAATGGAGAGCAGTACAGGTTGAGGTACATGCAAGATCAGGTATTACTCTATGAGCATTTAGAAAAGCCTATCTGGGGTATAACTGCTCAATTGACGAACCGTTTTATAGAAATCGTGACAGAGGCAAGACAGCATGATGACATATAAAAAAACGAATGCTAGTCACAGCTGGTGATAAGGCTGAGAGCTAGTCATTCGTTTTTTTGATCTTAATGCTGCTGTTAGAGGTACTTGCTGGTGTATCGAGTGTTATTTGTATTTCTCCTCAAGCTGGCTCATCCATAGACCAAGCCAGACACCAAGGCCAAATAATAGCAGAGCCATTAGCCAGGTGCCAAGACCTGCACCGGCGTAAGAGATAGCTTCCTTATTACTGCTATTTGGAATTAAAATAAGCAGGGTGCTGGATAGGACGATACCGATAATAAAGTGGTAAACGCGTGAATGGTAGTGCTTGAGAGCAAAATCCATAATCTTGGAAAAAGCTAGCATGGTTAATAAGCCACCAATAGCAATGGGTAAAAAGGTTCCTACCAAATCAAGTGATTTAAAGCCAATCAGCATGGGTGAGTAAAGTCCTAAAATTAATAAAAGATTAGACGGGCTAAGACCAGGTACCAAAATACCTAAAGCAATCAAGGCACCAGCTAGGACAAAGGCGGTAAAGCTTGCAGGTATTGTCCCAACGAGATCATTTAAGAAATAAAGTCCCAGTCCTGATAGGACAAAGGTTAATACTAGCCAGAGCCAATCAACTTGGTCACGCTGAGATGTTTTTGTCGAAGTCTTTATCAGGCTAGGTACGGTTCCTATGATGGCCCCAGCGAAGCCCCATAAGACTGGTACCTGATAGTGCTTGAGCAGATAGTCAACAGGGTAAGAAAAGAGGGCAATCCCTAAAATACCACCAACCCCAACAGGCAGGAAAAAGAGAACATTCTCAACAAAATGCTCACGTATATGAGCTAAAAAGGCAATGATACGCTCATAGATCCCAAGGATAGCGGCTAATACTCCTCCAGATACTCCCGGTAAAATAAAGCCAAGCGCAATAATTATTCCCTTAATCACTCGTGAAAGAACTGAAACCATACATGCCTCCTAAAAATCGTACCCCTATTGTACCATATTTTTAATAGCTGTATTTACTTTTCATATCTGTAAGAGCTATCGTGACTATAGGAACAACTCGCAGTTTTGTATGATTTATCTTTGTTGATCCATTTATATAGAGCATCGAAGCTACCAAAAGTGATGATTAGGCACCTTCTTGCGTAAGCTAAAGTGGGTATGGGAGAAAAGAGTAGGTTTAAAATGGAGGACAAGGTAGGTTTGACCTTGGTGTGTTTCACAATCACAAAACGAGTCAAGCCAATAGGCAGGACAGCCTGTTTAGCTTGACTCAAAGGCTTTGGTTAAAGTACTAATGTCAGTGATTTTTGGTTAGACATTTGTTTTTGCTCATGTCGGGTTTGCTGTTATTCAATCCAGATATGAGAGTCTCTACATTAACGGTTGTTTTGATTCTTTTTGCGTCTAGGTGAGAGATTTAGGACACCGACGCTAGCCAATACTGCCATAGCAGCAGCGGTAAAGAAGCTAGGTGTCGCTGTATCACCAGTTGCTGGTAATTGTTTTTTAGGTGTTGCTGCCCCAGTCTGTGGGCTTGGTGCTGAGCTCTTAGGAGCTTTGGTAGTGTCAATTGGCTTAGCTGGTGTAAGAGCAGTCCAAGGGACACTACGTTTTTCAGGCGCTTGTGGCTGATCGTTTTTCTCAGGAGTCTTTGGATCCTTTGGTGTTTCCGGAGTTTTTGGATCCTTTGGTTTTTCTTGACCTTGATGTGATTGCATGCCTTGCTTTAAGGCTTCAATTTCCTTGGTCTTTTGCTCAATCTCAGCCTTTAGCTTATTGATTTGCTCTTGGAGTGCTGCTTTTTCCTTTTCGCTAAGGTCACGTGTTTCTGATAGCTGTTTTGAAATGGTCTCAACTTGATGTTGAAGCGCTGTTTTCTCGGCTTCAAGTGTTGTTAACTTTTCTTGAGCAGCAGTCAATTGTTTTTGAGCTTCTGATAGTCTTGCTTGAGTCTCTGACAATTGAGCTTTTGTTGACTCAAGGGTTGATGACAGATCTGCCTTTTCCTTGGTTAGTGTTTGAACTTGTTTTTCTAGCTCAGTGATTCTTGCTTTGGAAGCGTCAGAATCTCCGCCACCTTCGTGAGGTTTTTGTTCTTGTTTCAGCTGTTCTTGAGCTTGTTTTAACTCCATTTCCTTTTGTTTCAGCTCTTTTTGAACCTTATTCAATTGCTCTTGAAGCTTTTGTTCCTGTTGACCTAGCTGACCACTGTTTTGTTTATTAGCTTCAAGCTCTTGTTTTAGCTTTTCAATTTCAGTTGTTTTTTCCTCAGCTTGTTTTTGAAGCTCTTGAAGTTTTGTTGTTAATTCTTCTTTTTCTTTTAACAGCTGTTTAGACAATTCACTGCCTTGACTAGCTGAATCTTGTAGGTCTTTTAATTTTTGCTCGGCTTTGTTTTTAGCTTCTGTAGCTTCTTTAATCTCTTGTTCAAGTTTTTCTTTTTGAGTTTCTAAATCTTTTTTAGATTTTTCTGCCAGATTAGCTCTTTGGTTAGCCTGTTGATTAGCTTGTTCTAATTGTTTAGCTTTTTCTTGTTCTTGATGAGCAGCTTCTTTAGCGGTCTTAGCTTCTTCTTTCGCTTTTTTAGCTTCAGTCTCTGCCTTTTCTTTATCAGCCGTAGCTTGTTTAGCTTCTTCTTCAGCGGTTCTAGCCTTAGCTTCCGCATTCCTTTTCTCAGTTTCTGCTTGTTTAACTTTTCCTTCCGCAGTCTTAGCTTCCTCTTTCGCTTTTTTAGCTTCAGCCTCTGCTTTTTCTTTATCGGTTTTAGCTTGTTTGGCAGTTTCTTCAGCTGTACGTGTTTTTATTTTCTCAGCCATTAATTGTTTTTCTAATTTGTTTGAGTTTTCACTCACAACTTTAAAACCTTCTCTAGTTTTTTCAAGTTCTTCGTTTATATTTTTAACTGTAGCCTCCAATTGAGCTTTTTGGTTTAGTGCTTCAGTGGCTTCCTTGGCTTTTTTAGATCGTTCTTCTACGCGTTGTTTAAATTCACTATAAACAGCTTGCCTATTTTCAGTGTTTTTTGATTCTTGTTTAAAGTATTCAGTAGGAGATATCACTTTACCAACTCTAGATCCAGTATTCCAAATTGATAAATAATCAAAACTTTTATTACTTTCATCTAAATTGGAATCACCCGATACAAGTAACCATAATAATAGCAAACTATCATCACCAATAGTTCTAAGAACTTTTTTTAACTCTTGTTTATGATTACCTTTTTGCAATGTTGCTAATACCTTTTTGGCATCGCTTTTCATATCCCCATACACGACTTTATTTCCAAGTAGTCCTGTTCCCATCAGGCTTCCTGTGATGAGGGTAGCTGCTAGGGCTTGATGACACAGGCGTCTGATTGTTGTGTGTCTTTTTAGTTTTCTCTGTTTTTTAGTTATCATTTTTCTCTCCTTTGGTGATAGAATGATTATTTTTTATAACATTCTTTCTCAGAGAAGATTTTAACATGGCGGTTGGAAGTGAGAAACGACAAAGCTCATCTTTCTCTCCGTAGTTTCGTTTTTTTTTTTTTTAATAAACAAGAAGATCGTATGACTTTATCACATTTGTATCAATAAATTGAGGAATGATCTAAACTTCAGGGAAGTCATTTTGATCAACGTTTTTTGAATAATGGGCATGCTTAAGCTGTTATAAGCGTGTACTGCATGATTTGTGATAATCGTTGCGTTTAGCATTAGCAATAAATTCAAAAACAAGCACCAAATCTGATGCTTGTTTTTAAGGGTGTTGCTATGTAATGACAGTGCTTGTTACAGCACAATTACAGCTTTATCAGTCATCATATCAGAACCAGTGCAGTGATGATGCTTAACCATAAAAGAGAGAGAGTCAGGTATGTGATAAAGTGAGGTTAGTCGACTCCCTTTAAGGCATCAACCATGTCAATTGTTCTAATCTTTCTACTGATGAAAAGAGTGGTCATTAATGATGTTAGCCAGACAAGGACACTTGCCGCTAGCAGAACCTGCCAAGTGACATAAGCCGTATATTCAAGACGTATCGTAGAGAAGGTGGCGACATACTGCTCTAAAAACCAAATCCCCATAGGAATTCCCAAGAGCCAGCCCACAGAGGTTGTCATGAGATTTTCGAGCATTGTTATGTTTTGGAGATTTCTTTTTGAAAATCCTAGAACCTGAAGGGTTGCGTAGTCTCTTGTGCGCTCTACAAAATTTAAAGAGCCTAAATTATACAGCACAACGATGACTAGCAGCAAGGCAAAGCCAATGATCATCAAAAAGACACTCATTAGACTATTGACAAGGTCATAGGCATTGCTTTCTTGGCTGGACTTATCAATGACGGTTAAAACATTCTGATCCTGAGCGATTGTAGAAGCAGAAACTTGCTTATCTACTAACAATGTGTGTGGGTGAAAAGCTCCGCCTGCTTTTTTGAAGGTATCAGCCATGATATAGGCACCTTGATTAGTTTCGCTGGTCAGAATTCCCTTAACACTAAAGGTATACTGATGCTTATCCTGGTAGGGTGTGACAGATAGCTTGTCTCCAACCTTGATATTGGCTAGCTTGGCAAAGCTGTTGGTAACATAGAGACCACCCTCTTTTATCTTGTCACCATCTTCTGTGGTGGCGTTAACAAGGCTTCCCTTGCTGATAATAATCAAGAGACGATTGTAGCCGTCATCTTTTGAGAAGTGGGCTTGATTGATTTGCACCCATTGGCCTTTATAGGCCTTATTGGCCGATTCGTAGTCAGAAACCGTCAAGCGTTTGGAGTAGCTAAAGTCCTTGTTATAGGCCTTATCAACAAGGTGATTCATAGAGATAGGCATGCCAATACCGGCAATTAAAAGCATCATACTACCAGCTACCCCTATAATCCCCATTAAAATTCTGATGCGGTGTGTCAAAGCATCACGTATAGCCCACTTAGCTTCGTCAGAAATACTACGCCATAAGGGCTTGATTTTTTCGAGCAAAATATGCTTGACGTCCCTGTTTTTTCCTCGTAAGAATACTGCTGGCAGCCCTTTAATGGCTTTTCGAGAAGCAAAGTAAGCAGATGTCACACAAATCATAACCACCAGTAATGCAACTACTAGGGAAGACAGAGAGTAAGCAATTTCCCACTTAGGAAGTGAGAACATTCTCTTTTGGGTCTCTAGGACAAACCAGGACATAGCAGGAGATACCAGAAGACCAGAAAGAGCACCTAATGTTCCAACCAACAAGCCAAAGGAAATGTAGTGGCCACTGACCTGTATGTTAGAATAGCCTAAGGCCTTGATGATAGCAATTTCCTTTGTTTGACTTTCGATGAGACGTCTGATCGTGGTAAACATGGATAGAATAGCTAGTAAGATGAAGATAAAGGAGAACAAATAAGAGAGATTCCTAATCTGTCCTACTCTATCAACTGCCTCAGAGACGTCAGTTAGGGTTGTTTGATTGTAATAAGAAACAAGCTTATTGCCTAAAATGTTCTCTATGTCGTCTCGAAGATCGTCAGACGAGGCGTAAATGTCAACCATATTATCAGGCAGCTGCGTCTGAAGGAGCTTAGCTAAGCTCTTTTTTGAGATGTAGCCGTAGGCATAGTTATCATAATTAGGAGCTATATACTCTAAGCTGCCTGTAAAGTAGATCCTGTCTGCTGACTGGACAAGACCCGCAAGAGTCACACTAATTGATTGACCTGATAGTGTTAAGCTGATCTTATCACCGAGGGATAGGTGGTTAGCGTCAGCATATTCCTTGTTCAACCATACTTTATCGGTTTCTTTGGTTGAAAAGGCCTCGCCAGCTACAACACGTGTCACCTGATCTGAGGTAGACTGTAATGAATCTAGCGTTAAGTAATGCTCTAGGTCGCTGTCAGAATCAATAGCAGCAGTGACCCTAATCTTAGGTCTAACCTTGCTGACTTGATTTAAGGCCTCTATTTTTTCAATGTCCTGTTTTGTTAGATTAGTAGCCTGTACCCAAACGGTTGGCAAATGAGAGGTAGATATATAGTTGTCTAAGCTTTTTTCCAGCCCATGCCAAGCACCCTGTAGACCAACAAAGATTAAAACACTTAATAAGGACATCAAGAACACTGAAAAGAATTGCTGCCAATGATGCTTTAAATCTCGCCTTAGCTTTAAATTAAGATATTTCATGTTTAGCTCCAATCCTCTAAACTGATTGTTTATGATCAATCGAGCTTATCTTTCCGTCCTTTAGGTAAATAATGGTATCGCCAAAAGCTTTAAATTCAGTGTTATGTGTCACCAAGACAACCGCTACGTCCTCGTCCTTTGACGCTTCCTGAAGTAGCTGCATAATGTGCTGCCCTGTTTTGGAATCAAGGGCACCGGTAGGCTCATCACATAGCAATAATTTGGCTTCTTTGCCAGAGCTCTGGCTATGGATACGCGCTGCATTTCTCCGCCTGACAGCTGGCTAGGGAAATTGTTTTTCCGATGAGATAACCCCACCTTATCCAACAATACCTCTGATTGTGCTGTGTTTCCGGTTAGCTGTGCGGCGATACTGATATTTTCTAAGGCTGTTAGGCTTGGAATAAGATTGTAAAACTGAAAGACAAAGCCTACAACCTCTTTGCGATAATCAGATAATGCTTTATCATTTAAGGCTGTAATGTCCTTACCCTCAAAGATAAAGGTTCCCTTGCTTGCCCGGTCCATTCCTCCAAGTAAATTTAAGAGCGTGCTCTTTCCTGAACCAGAGGGGCCTAAAATAACAGTAAACCTTCCCTTTTCAATCGTAAAGGAAACATCGTCTAATACTTTAACCTCTTGGTCTCCGACTTGGTATGTCTTGCTAATATTCTTAAATGAAATCATCTACACTCCTAAAATTCTGATATAAATTTTATTTTTTCTTTTAATGAAGGCTCTTTATACTGCTCAATAATCCGCTTGGAGACAGCTTCTCTGTTGGTTCTGATTTGCTCCTCTGCTTGAGTGACTGCCTCGTCAATTGGAACGACAACCGGCAGGTCATATAGGTTAATGATTTTTCGCAATCTCTCGACCTGACTGCCACTGACAAGCTCCGGTGTTTTTCCAATGGAGAGAAAGCCTTCTCTGATTTCTTTGTCTGATAGTGTCCGGTACCTCTCAGAGACTGGCCTATGCCCATCGGCTGACATAGGAAATTCAACAGGAAGATGAACGACATCGGTGTACCATTGCTGAGAATGCAGCCTTGCCACCTGCCCATAGGCATTCATGTATTTTTTATAAAAGCCTCTTCCAGTGACCCGCACCCCAAAAGTTAGACAGAAAATCTACCAATGGGGTGCTTTTTATATGAAATTAAGTTACGATGATAAATTAAGAATATATGAACTAAGAAAAAATGGGATGTCTTGTTCCCGCATTGGTCAACAGTATGATATTCAGGTTTCTAATCTCAAATACATGGTAAAGCTTATGGACAGATATGGAGTTGAGATTGTTAGAAAGGGTAAAAATAAGTATTATCCTCCAGAATTAAAACAAGAAATAATTGATAAAGTTCTTCTTGAAGGTCAGTCTCAACTGTCTGTCTCTCTTGAGTATGCTCTCCCAAATGCTGGTATGCTTCCCAATTGGATAGCGCAATACAAGAAAAACGGGTATACTATTCTTGAGAAACAAAGAGGGAGACCAACGAAGATGGGCCGTAAACCAAAGAAAACTTGGGAAGAAATGACAGAGCTAGAGCGCCTTCAGGAAGAGCTAGAATACCTTAGAACGGAGAATGCTTATCTAAAAAAGTTGAGGGAGCTTCGTTTACAGGACGAAGCCAGAGAATGAGAAAGGCAGAAACAATTAGAGAGATGGTCCAAGAAGGATTCCGATTAAACCTCCTACTTGAGATCGCTAAGATGGCTCGTTCAACCTATTATTATCAAGTCAAGCAATTGGATAAGTCAGATAAAGATGAAGCAATCAACTCTGAAATCAAAGCGATTTATGAGGAGCATAAGGGAAACTATGGTTACCGTCGCATTCATTTAGAACTCAAGAATCGTGGGTTTATCGTCAATCACAAGAAAGTGCAACGCTTGATGAAAGAGATGAGATTAGCTGCTCGAATTCGTCGTAAACGCAGGTATTCCTCTTACAAAGGCGAGACTGGTAAGAAGGCTGATAATCTGATTCAACGCCAGTTTGAAGCTGCTAAGCCATATGAAAAATGTTATACCGATGTGACAGAGTTTGCTTTACCAAACAACGATGAAAAACTTTATTTAGCGCCTGTTCTTGATGGCTACAACAGTGAGATTATTGATTTCACACTATCTAGGTCTCCAGACTTAAAACAGGTTCAAACCATGCTTGAGAAGGCTTTTCCAGCGGATTCGTACAATGGAACGATTCTCCACAGCGATCAAGGGTGGCAATATCAACATCAGTCCTATCATCATTTTTTAGAATCAAAGGGCATTCGTCCATCAATGTCTCGCAAGGGTAACAGCCCCGATAATGGGATGATGGAATCCTTCTTTGGTATTCTCAAATCTGAGATGTTTTACGGCCTTGAGACAACTTATCAATCCCTTAATGAGCTTGAACAAGCTATTACAGATTACATTTTTTACTACAACAACAAACGCATTAAAGCAAAGCTAAAAGGACTTAGCCCTGTGCAATACAGAACTAAATCCTTTCACTAATATGTCGTGTCCAACTTTTGGGGGTCAGTACACAGGAAGTCCAAGGATGGCCTTTGCAGCTCGATGAATGAAGCCAGAGCCCGGATTTAAGCCTACCTTCATTCGTACTGTTCCATAGATCCATTCATTTAGCACGGAGCCATCTGAGATAAAGTTGGTATGCTGGAGGTATAAAATGGCTTCCTCGCGCACCCGCTCCTCAAATCTTTTTAATCCTAGAGCCATTAGCTCAGTGGCATTCATGTCCTGAAAGCGTCTGCCTGGATACAGGTCGGTCAGGATCTCTCTGGCTGAAAGTGCATTAATCAAAGGTATGCCTGTCGCAATAGACAGAGCCGTTGCTGTTGTTGTCTTACCAGTAGAATAGGTGCCTGATATGACAAGTCTAATTTCTTTATTAAGCATTGTTAAGCATCTCCGAACTAGGTAATTGATGGGCTATTTTACTTGAAATTCTCACTCGATTTTGTGTGTCAGTACCTGACATTTCAAACAGCTTCCAGTCCTTGCCCTTCATATCAAGTAATTTGTTTTTGGTAATTTTACCTAAAAGGGCCAGCTCACCATCAGGTATCGGTTCAACGAGCTCGGCTGATACATTTTTCATCCACAAGGTTTCACTGTATCTTCTATCAATATCATCAGCATAATATGCCAACATTTCAGCCATCTGTGAGAAAATAATCAAGAGCTCTAATAAGGAATAGCTGCTTGATAGCTGAGAGGATATGCCCTTATAATTGCTGACGTGGCGGATTGCCTTATTAGCCTTACAAAAATAGAGCACTTATCTGCTATATCTAATGCGTCTAAAAAGTTAACATCGTAGATATGATGGTGAATGTCCTTTAGATGATTTGACAAGTAATCCTTTGCCTCTGCAGCTGGTTTGTTGTCTTTTGCTGTATAGGTGTCAATGCGTTTAAATACTAGATTAACAGTCATATCCAGCACTGACACCGAAAAGCTTGCCTTATCCCCATTGAAAGAGCTTTTTTGGACAACAATTGGAACCCTGTTTAAATCTTCAATAGGCTTCCTGCCTGATTTGACCGAAAACTGAGATAAATAAAAATCTTCACATGCTTCATATTGCTCTTTTAGATATCTTTCAGCTGCTAGACTGGCTAGAACAATGCCATCTAAGGTGCTTAGGTGTGGCTGAATCACCTTATCAGATTTATTTGACCACACACCCGATTGGGTAATTGTTCCGTAAGCTTGGTTATTTTGGTCATGATTTATACTGTAGCTTGTTCTTTTGTGACCATCACCAAAATACCTTGTTTTGTGGTCACCAAGTAATGTATCGACATCAACCATTAGTTTCTCTCCTTTTCTTATTTATAACCAAGGCTTATGATAAAACACTATCAAAAAACAGACATCCGTAATTTACGAATATCTGTCTGCCTTTTTTGGTTGACTTGTTAGATCAGCTTCAGCCTGATAGCCTCCCGCACCGCTCCAACTCGGCTTGTTACATTGAGCTTAGCACATATATTTGAAACATGGGTATCAACAGTCCTTCTGCTGATATAGAGCTTTTTGGAGATTTTTTCGTTCGAGTATTCATCTGAGATTAATTTCAATATCTCAATTTCTGACTCGGTTAGCAGATGACTTTCTTCCCTCTGCAGCAAGTCATCTGGAATCACTTGATTTCCCTTTGCAACATTGTAGACAGTGCTAATTAATTCGTCGTAGGAGCATTCCTTTGGAAGAAAGGCCTTTATGCCTAGATCCAAGGCTCTTTTGTGCAGCAAGGGCTCATAAAATCCTGAAATTAAAATCATTTTTGGCACGGTCTGACATTTCTGCTGGATTTGTGCAATTAAGTCAAAGCCATGAATATCCTTTAGCATGAGATCAATAATCAAAACGTCAACAGACTTATATTTCAAGCAAAATAACAAATCTTGGTAGCTGGTAAAAGCGCCGACAACCTCAAAATGTGTTTCCTTTTTTAACCGATCATATAGGCCTTGTAAGACCAATTCGTGGTCGTCAATGATTGCTATTTTTATCATAATTCACCTGCTTTCTAGGAATGAGCATGACAATAGTCGTAGGGTGTTTGTCAACAAGCAATTGACCACCCAGCAATGCTAACTTTTCAGCGATAACAGTTAAGCCAAAGTGAGGCGCTTCTGTCTGACGAGCAGTCTTAAAATGTCCGCCATCAACAATCTTGATCACAACGTATTGCTCAGCATTGTAGATGTGTATATCTATTTCCTTAGCATTACCATGAAGAATGCTATTATTAATCAGCTCTCGTATTGATCTGAGGATAAAATTATTAATGGGCTGCCCAAAATCAAGCTGTTCCACTTGGATATTGTCGTTGATAATCACCGATTCTTTTTTTTGAAATTTAGAGATAATGTCTAAAATAGCATTCTTTAAGCCTAGCTCTTGAATCATCAAGGGATAAATATTTGAGCACAGCTCTCTTAATTCAAAGATTACATCATCAAGAATATCTGAAGCAGCCTTTTTTGAGACGGCGTCCATATTTTCCAGCCTTTTTTTGTAATAAATAATGTCTTGTATGATCGTATCATGCAGGTAGATCGAAATATCCTCTCTTTCAGCCTCAACTGCTAGGAAAATAGACTTGTTGCTCAGCTGGTAGCCTGTTCTGATATTTAAAAAAATCAGGTCTTTTACGATTGGTATTGAGCACAGGGTTAGTAAAAAGCTATAACTAATCATTAACCACTTAGGCATAAAGTCTGATATGAGATACAAGCAAATGATCATCACAGTGCCTAGCATAGCAATGAACACATAGAGGATTGGAACTGGCAAATGAAAGCGAAAGGTCGTGAGCCTGTTAATGATTAGGTTATTAATGATCGCCAAAATCGGCAGCAGCAATAGGGGTATCGTGTACATAAAAGGGATATCGTAAGGCAAAGGAAACACATAGCCGATAAACAATGGCAGCAAGCACAGGATAACCAACAGGACAATATTGAGTCTTGGAAAAGCATTGTTTTTGATATCTTTAACCAAGGTGATTAAAAATAAAGCCACTAAAAAGGTAAAGCTAACATAGAAAATTCCTCGAACCAAATAAATGGTAATGACGAGTGGGACCGAAAACCACTTAGAATATAGCAATAAGCAGAGGGTTGCAGCAGAATAGGTGATGATCAGTTTTGAAAATTTTGAAAATTTAACAGATTCCTGTTGCAATGTACCTGCTCTCCAAAACATATCAATAAAAAAGGGAAACAAAGTGATGTAAATCACTAAAATCAAGCGGGCAACAACATTTCCCATGCTTGATGGAATAATCGAAACCAGTAATAACGATGTTAAAAAGGTAAAGATGTAATACCTCTGACTGGTCCGACTGATCTCATGCCTTCTAGAATAGCCATAGGATAAGGCAAATAAGATAATGGATAACAGGCTAAACATTAAAAATATCTTTTTAGACCCATGTGTTTTTTGAAATACAATCTGTCTTTGTATGCCTTGGTGCAAAACAGTCATTGAGGTTGCTTGCTCAACAATTAACAGCTTATTTAACAAAGGATTGTCCTGGCTGCTTTTATGGTCTATCTCTAAAATCTTATCCCCAACAGCTAGTCCTGAGGAGCTAGCCTCCCCGCCATTATGGATATTGCTGACAACCCAGCTATGATTAACATAATCAGCACTTATCCCAAGGTAGGAATGCTGATAGGCAAAAGAGGAAAAATAAATGTAGATTGCAGCAAATAATAACAATAAAAACCTGAGGAAGTATTTTTTCAGCTTCATTTGACGGTTACCCATTGCTCCTCTCACCTCCATTTTTTACCATTCTAAAATAATATTTTTTAAAAATAATACCAAAATAATACATTAATCATAACATATTTTCAATATTAGCCAAATAAATTTGTAAATAATGAGACGAATGCAACGATGGTGAGTCAGAAATTAGCAGTAAAAATCCATTAAGAATCAAATGAAAAGCCAATAGAAGGTCTATTTGGTGTAAAAAACCTCCTATGAACAATGACTGTCATAGAAGGCTTTCATGATTTCCTATTAACGGTTGTTTTGATTCTTTTTGCGTCTAGGTGAGAGGGTTAGGGCACAGGCACTAGCCAATACTGCCATAGCAGCAGCGGTAAAGAAGCTAGGTGTCGCTGTATCACCAGTTGCTGGTAATTGTTTTTTAGGTGTTGCTGCCCCAGTCTGTGGGCTTGGTGCTGAGCTCTTAGGAGCTTTGGTAGTGTCAATTGGCTTAGCTGGTGTAAGAGCAGTCCAAGGGACACTACGTTTTTCAGGCGCTTGTGGCTGATCGTTTTTCTCAGGAGTCTTTGGATCCTTTGGTGTTTCCGGAGTTTTTGGATCCTTTGGTTTTTCTTGACCTTGATGTGATTGCATGCCTTGCTTTAAGGCTTCAATTTCCTTGGTCTTTTGCTCAATCTCAGCCTTTAGCTTATTGATTTGCTCTTGGAGTGCTGCTTTTTCCTTTTCGCTAAGGTCACGTGTTTCTGATAGCTGTTTTGAAATGGTCTCAACTTGATGTTGAAGCGCTGTTTTCTCGGCTTCAAGTGTTGTTAACTTTTCTTGAGCAGCAGTCAATTGTTTTTGAGCTTCTGATAGTCTTGCTTGAGTCTCTGACAATTGAGCTTTTGTTGACTCAAGGGTTGATGACAGATCTGCCTTTTCCTTGGTTAGTGTTTGAACTTGTTTTTCTAGCTCAGTGATTCTTGCTTTGGAAGCGTCAGAATCTCCGCCACCTTCGTGAGGTTTTTGTTCTTGTTTCAGCTGTTCTTGAGCTTGTTTTAACTCCATTTCCTTTTGTTTCAGCTCTTTTTGAACCTTATTCAATTGCTCTTGAAGCTTTTGTTCCTGTTGACCTAGCTGACCACTGTTTTGTTTATTAGCTTCAAGCTCTTGTTTTAGCTTTTCAATTTCAGTTGTTTTTTCCTCAGCTTGTTTTTGAAGCTCTTGAAGTTTTGTTGTTAATTCTTCTTTTTCTTTTAACAGCTGTTTAGACAATTCACTGCCTTGACTAGCTGAATCTTGTAGGTCTTTTAATTTTTGCTCGGCTTTGTTTTTAGCTTCTGTAGCTTCTTTAATCTCTTGTTCAAGTTTTTCTTTTTGAGTTTCTAAATCTTTTTTAGATTTTTCTGCCAGATTAGCTCTTTGGTTAGCCTGTTGATTAGCTTGTTCTAATTGTTTAGCTTTTTCTTGTTCTTGATGAGCAGCTTCTTTAGCGGTCTTAGCTTCTTCTTTCGCTTTTTTAGCTTCAGTCTCTGCCTTTTCTTTATCAGCCGTAGCTTGTTTAGCTTCTTCTTCAGCGGTTCTAGCCTTAGTTTCCGCATTCCTTTTATCAGCCTCTGCTTTTTCTTTATCGGTTTTAGCTTGTTGGTAATCTTCCTCAACTTTTCGAGTTTTTTGTTTTTCAGTGTCTAATAATCCCTCTAGTTTATGTAAATTTTCAATTGTTACTTTGAAAGCATTCCTAGTTTTTTCTAATTCACTTTCTGCAATCTGTTTCTCTATTTTAGCTTTAGTTTCTAATTTTTGAGCTTGCTCCAAAGCTGAGACTCTTTTTTTATTTCATTAACAACTGCCTTTCTATTATCATTTTTGTTTGGATTGTTGAAATATGATAATAATGGTGTGATTGGGCCATTTAATATAAAACTAAAACTTTCTGGATCTATATTTACATCGGCTGATATAATAGCAAATAAAGCAAACAATGTATTGGGATCACTAATTTGTCCTAATACTGTTTTTAACTTACCACTATCTGATTGTAAAACTTGCTCAATTTTTTTTACGTCCGCACTCATATCTCCATACACAACTTTATTTCCAAGTAGTCCTGTTCCTATCAGGCTTCCTGTGATGAGAGTAGCTGCTAGGGCTTGATGACACAAGCGTCTGATGTTTGATTGTCTTTTCATGATTTAGTCCTCACATATCGTCGAATGTTTTTTCTAAAATTCTTCCAAAAAATCTTAACATGACGCTTGCAGGCTGTGAATACGTTTTGGGCAATTCGCCTCCGTAGTTTCGTTTTTTTTTAATTCAATCATTAAACGTCTGATTTTATCATGATATAATTGATCTTGTTCAAGGCTGATCAGGAAATTCTTGATGAAGATGACAGCTTTATATCGGTGTTTGGGAAACCATAAGATTGGCAAGGCTACGCTGGGCTTAGCTGACATTGTTGCTTCAAAATGCTTTCAGGTGTAGAAATGTTGACAAGTATTCTTTAAAAAGATAGACTATAGCTAGTAGGATAGAGGTATGCACAGGTGACAGATGTGATACTTGTGTTTTTTGCTATTTTTGGAGGTTTCTGATTGCCTATTGCAGCTTATCAATATGAAAGTGTTGTTGAGATTATTAGTGAAATCAATCGATTACACTATTCATTTTCTTCGGGTTTAGGAGCTCTTCTATGCTTTAATTTGAAAAAGAGTGTCAGTTCGGTAGTCGTTAACAATCGTATTGATAGGGAGTTCCAAGAGCTCATCGTTTCTTATAAAGCAAGGCTAAATAGGAATATTAGTCAAGTCTCAAGCATACGACATCAGTTTATAGGCATTAGATGGAGAATAAAGCAAGCAGAATCTATTAGTGAGAAGCTTTTATACTACATGAGCGAGAATCATGAGTTTGGAAGGATTCCCTTAAATAAATGTTTGAATGATTTTCTTGGATTTAGGATCTTGGTCAATAACTTAGAAGTTGTTTTTGCTGCTTTGCAAAATGATAATCGAGTGACTAATATTGCTAAATTGTATTTAAGAACAGATGGCGACTATAAAGGTATCCATCTATATTTTAAAAATGGAAATAATCGGTTTTTTCCATGGGAATTACAGATTTGGGATCCAGAGCAATCACGCTTAAATGAGCTGTCACATAAAGAGCATAAGCAAAAACGACAATATATATCACTACCCCAACATTATTTTGATGCTAATTTAGAAAAGGAGGAATAACCGCATGTATCAGCATTTTATTTTAGTTGCTAGTTCATATGCAAGAGGTGAGAGAGTTGGCTTTCACTTAGCGACAGAAGGTCAATTGGATCATGTTGCCATTGAAGAAAAAATGCAGCGGCTGAGTCATATCAATAGAGATGATGTTGGTGTGCATTCTTTTGTTACAGATAGTGCTGATTGGCAAAGTGTCATTGAGTTAGATTCCTTTTTTGAGGATATTATGGTTTGTCAAGACTTCGATGAATTTGAACAGGTTTTACAATCCGACTCTAAAATTAGTGCTATTGATGTTGCTAAATTTTTCTTAGCAATGCGTCCACTCTCACACTTACAATTGCAAAAGTTAGTTTATCTTGCTTATAAAACATATCTTCTTGCCTATGGTGAATCCTTATTTGATGAAAAAATAGTTGCTTTTCAATATGGTCCTGTAGTAGAAGAGGTGTATCACAGCTTTAAAAAATATGGTTCTGAGGTGATAGATATCGATGATCATACAGAATATATTTTAAAAGACATACATCTTCCGCAAGCCTTAGGTAGAATGCTATTGGTCGAAGACGCAAAGAAGATTGTGCCTGTATTATTAGATGTTGTTAAACAGTATGGAGATTTAACAGGAGGAGAATTGGTTAAGCTGACGCACTCTGAAAAGGGACCTTGGCAGACGGTTTTTCGTCCACAGTTAAATTGTGAGATCACTGATGAGGTTATTTTAGCCCAAGGCAGATATGAAAGATTATCATCATAAGTACCTTTGCTTATTGTATTAGCTGAGAATACTCAGTTGTCTCATCAAAACCAAAACAAAAAAGCCTTTGAAACGTTGATTTCAAGGGCTTTCTGTATATCGTCTTATTTTACCTCTGTAAACACAACATGTTTACGTAGTTTTGGTGAGTATTTTTTCAATTGAAGGCGGTCTGGAGTGTTACGTTTGTTTTTTGAAGTAAGGTACAAGCGTTCACCAGATTCTTTGTGTTCAAGTGTGATATTTACGCGCATGGTATCTCCCTTCTATTATTCAGCTGCGTTAGCTTTAGCGATTTTATGTCCTTTGTAGTATCCCTTAAGTGAGACACGATGTGAACGTGAGTAATCTCCAGTTGTTTCGTCAAATTTTACTGATGGTGCAGTCAATTTGTAGTGTGTACGACGTTTGTTCTTTTTAGCTTTTGACGTGTGACGTGCAGGAACTGCCATTTTTTCTATCCTCCGTTAAATGATCAAGGGTCTATTAAAAGATTGGTGACAAACTGGTGTGCATGATCTTATGCTAACCTATCTGTCTCAAATCTTTGACCCATTGTTATCTATTTGATGTTATGGCTTTCGCCAACTTTAGTATCATATCATATCTTCTATGTAAAGTAAAGTTACTTGACAAAAATTTTATTAAAAAGCTCTGCTATTCTCCAAAAATCCTAAAAAATGGTAAAATGAGACAAAGGTGGTTATTTTAGGAGATTAAGATGTTTGGAAAATTATTAAGTCTGTTAGGCTTTGTCGTTGCTTTGACTGGTTGTGGTGTTTCACAGGCAGAAAAAGAACGTGTTGTAACAGAGTATAGCCCCATTATTATTAAAAAATTTCAAACCTTAGGATACCAAGGGAAAATCACTGTAGACGACTATACTAAGATGATTGAGACAGGTAGTGAGAGACTTTATTTTACCTACAGCGAAGAAGTAGACGGTAAGGTTATTAGTCTGAAGGATAGTATTTCGATTGCTACCTATAAATCACCTGAGGAAGATTTGGCTGATGCAGAAGTTGACATGGGAATTAGGGAAGAAGCTATGTGGCAGCAACCAGCTGTCAAAGCGCAAGCTGCTCAGATCAAACAACTATTTAGCGAGTTGGAGACTGAGGATTTGAAGCTTATATCCGTAACAGGACAAAGTGTCCAGACGATTTCTGATTCAGATGGAGAGCTGATTAGGGAAGATGTTGTACGAGGCAGGAATGAATTATCTCAAGATGCATCTAATAATAGAGAAGCTGGGCTATCAATAGGTGGCTATTATCATATTGATGTTTCAAAGTATTTGAAAAATCACGTGTTGGAAATTCGTATAGATTTTGATTGGCGAATGTCAGAAGAGGAACAAGACGATTTGTCTGGCCCCAGGTTGGATTTTTCTGATAGAATAAAAAGTCTAGACTTTACCTGCTTGTGGGATGGCTACTATAAAGTGGGGTTTGACAGGGTGAGTAGATCTAATCGAAGTGGAGATATTCAAGATATGATTGTTTTAGATATTCGAGGCGGTAAATTGGTTCGTAGCTTTTCTGTACTTTAACAGATTAATGAAGCTATTCTATGGTAAAATATATAAATACTAGTAAAAGAGGAAATAAAATGAAGCTTCAAAAACCAAAAGGAACACAGGACATTTTGCCTGTGGCTGCTGCTAAGTGGCAATATGTTGAAGGTGTTGCACGTGAAACCTTTAAGCAATACCATTATGGTGAAATCCGAACACCTATGTTTGAGCATTATGAGGTCATTAGCCGATCAGTAGGTGATACCACTGATATTGTGACCAAGGAAATGTATGACTTCTATGATAAGGGCGACCGTCATATCACACTTCGTCCAGAAGGAACAGCCCCAGTTGTTCGTTCGTATGTGGAAAACAAGCTCTTTGCGCCAGAGGTTCAAAAGCCTGTCAAGCTGTATTATATTGGGTCAATGTTTCGTTATGAGCGTCCGCAGGCCGGCCGTTTGCGTGAATTTCACCAGATTGGTGTAGAGTGCTTTGGCTCTGCCAATCCTGCCACTGATGTTGAGACGATCGCCATGGCTTATCACCTCTTTGAAAGGCTTGGTATTAAAGAGGTGACCTTGCATTTGAATAGCCTTGGAAATGCAGCTAGTCGCGCAGCCTATCGTCAGGCCTTGATTGATTACCTATCTCCAATGCGTGAGACCTTGTCCAAGGATAGTCAGCGCCGTTTAGATGAAAACCCTCTGCGCGTGCTTGATTCCAAGGAAAAAGAGGATAAGATTGCAGTAGCAAATGCCCCATCTATTCTTGATTATCTTGACGAGGAGAGTCAGGCTCACTTTGATGCTGTGCGCAGCATGCTTGAAGTACTTGCTATTCCTTATGTTATTGATACCAATATGGTGCGTGGGCTTGATTATTACAACCACACGATTTTTGAATTCATTACAGAGGTGGATCAGTCTGAGCTGACGATTTGTGCTGGTGGTCGCTATGATGGTCTTGTGGAGTATTTTGGTGGACCAGCAACCCCTGGCTTTGGTTTTGGACTTGGTTTGGAACGTCTTTTGCTTATCCTTGATAAGCAAGGCGTTGAACTGCCAGTCGAAGAAGGCTTGGACGTTTACATAGCTGTTTTAGGGGCTTACGCCAATGTGGCGGCGCTAGCCTTGACACAGGCCATTCGCCGTCAGGGGTTCACCGTAGAACGCGATTACCTCGGACGTAAAATCAAAGCACAATTCAAGTCAGCTGATGCTTTCAAGGCAAAGGTAGTCATCACCCTAGGTGAAAGTGAAATCAAAACAGGTCAAGCTGTCCTTAAGCATAATCAAACTCGTCAAGAGATGACAGTTAGCTTTGATCAAATCCAAACAAATTTTGCCAGCATTTTTGCAGAATGTATCCAGTAAAGCAAAAAAACTGAAAAAAGTGGTATGAGTCATTAAGATACTAAAAAATCACACAACGTCGTTGCTTTAATAGCAATGATATTGTGTGATTTTGTGATGTTATACCTATACTAAGGACTATTTTTCCTATTTTTAGTAGTCAGTTTGAAAGCACTCTTGTTTGGAATGGCAGCAGCTATGCTTATAGCTGGTGATGGGTTAATGCTATTGTTGAGAAACTAAAACAATGTTAGAGAAGATAATGCTGACTTTATAGATGTTATTGTCTATGGTTTGCTGGTATAGTCCATAATACTGTTGAACAATTTTTTGAACATTTTTAATTCCCAATCCGTCTTTTTTCCGTTGACTTCTGGAGGCAAGCTCTTTTGGATCAAAAAAGTTTTCGATATCAATGTGGAGTTGATTTTTAAAGAGTCTCACCTTTAATTGTATTTGTTTTTCAGCTTTATTTTGATTGCGAATAGTTGCGGCAATGCTATTATCAAGTAGATTTCCTATAATGACTGAAATAACTTCAGTCTTTAGGCTTATGTTTGTAGGGATAAGGCAGTGAATATCTAACACAATGCCATTCTTTTTGGCTACGACTGCTTTTTGATTAAGTAAATAATTTAAAATAGTATCATTGGTAAAGAAAGTATCTGTCCCATCTAGCAGGTTAAGGTTATGATTCAGTAATTGTTGGGCTTTAGTGTACTGCTTTTGCTCCAGAAGTCCTAATAGGACAATGTTTTGATTATGTAGATCATGCTTAAGAGCCCTAATGCTTAATTGATTTTCCTTTACATTTTCTAAATGCTTCAGTTCTGACTGGAATCGTACCCTATCTAAGTTAATGTCTTGCATTTGTAAATGCTGATCTGAAATGTAAGTATACAGATACAGCGAAGTGATTGTGATAATGATAAATCCAAGTGTTAGCAGTATTGTAAACAAGTCAAATAAAGGTTCTTCTTTTAATCGAAGGAGCTGTAGCAGTAGCAGAGAAAGACTTATCATTGGAATAATAGATAGCTTTAGTATCCAGTTGGTTTGTGTTTGCTCATCAAGCCAATTGTCTGTAGTCTTTAAAAAGAGCTGCTTTAACACAAATATAATGATAATACTGGATATGGTAAGCAGGTTTATAAATAAAAATGTCCCACTGATAGAAGAGATTTGATATTTAAGAGATATTAAAATGATCCCTAAGCTTGCTTCTAGCAGGATACCTATGCTTTGAAGTGTAACAGACCAAAAGATACACTGTTTCATGGAGTAACGATAGCTACTAGATATTATCAGTGATGTTACCAAAGAACAAGTCAGGGTTATCAGTGAGGCATAGCTTCCTGATACAAAAAAATGAGTGCAGCATTCTATGAATACTAAAAAAGAGAGATAACCTATGTTTTTAAAGGTAGCTAGCTGACCATTTTTCTGACGAAAAAAATAATTAACAATCACAATATTAACAACTGATGTATAAAGATGAAAAATAGCGTTAATAGCCATTTACTCTCCTTAGCTTGGAAAAGATGTTCTCCTGAATACCCTTCTTAAATTTCCGACTGATAGGAATGATAAAAAAGCGCGTGTTATCAATAGCTAATGTTATGTCATTGTTTTCAAATTTATAGAAGTAATTGACGTTAAACACATAAGAATGATGGGTTTGGATAAATTGTTCAGGAAGCTCTTTTAGTAATGCTTTGGTTGATAAAAAGGTAGAGTAGGTCTTGTCCTTGGTATGAATGAGTACTTTTCGTCCTTCCTTTTCAAAATAGATAATATCGTTTAAGCTTAAGCTATAGTAGGAGTGGCAAGATGAAAAGGTAAAAAATTTTTTGTCAAGCTCTAAAACCCTTAGAGCTCTATTTAGGCACTCAAAAAAATAGGGTTCATTTAAAGGCTTAATCAGGTAATCAAAGGTTTGCACGTGAAAAATGTTTTCCATGTATTCTTTGTGGCTTGTTAAAAAGATAATAATAGCAGAGAGATTATCTTTCCTAATATGCTCGGCTAATGCTATTCCAGACATGTTATCCATTTCAATGTCAAGAAGAAAAATATGGTAATCATTAGACAGTGACTGTATTAATTGACAAGGATCCTCGTAAATGTCTAACTCCACTGGAACTAATTGATTATATTGGTATAATAGATCTTCTACAGCTGTTGCAAAAGCTTTATTGTCATCACAAAGAGCAATTTTAAGCATGGTACCCCCATAATCCTATAGACTGTGGTATTTAGTATACCAAAAATGACATGAAAAGCGCTATTTTTTACAAAATAATAATAATAGACTGAATGTTTTGATAAAATGAATCTATGAAATGAGGGAGCAATAATGACTGAAGTAACAGTGCGTAAACCGATGGAAACAATGGAAGTTTCATGGGTAGTCATTTAAATACTCTAAAGTGGGCTGTTTTTATCAGCCTACTTTAATATTTTTAGGAGGGTAAAAAATGAATTATAGCAGACCTTGTATTAAAGATATTTATCCAATTTATAAACTGAGTGATACCATGTTTCGAATAGGCGCTCAAATTAATATTACGACGGAATTTAACGATTCAAATTATGAAACAGGTGCTTCATTTACACATAAGCTTTGGCCACATTTCAAAGAGTGTCCGGCTTGTGGTCATGGCAACAGTAATGATTGGGAAATATTTAGTCATTATGGGTAGGAGTTAATCAATGGAACAATATGAATTAATGGTGAGGTCACTTTCAAAAAGGTATGCCAGAGATGGCTCTTATGCCAATAGGGATTTACATTGTGTCTTTAAATCCAGTGAAATAACAGCCTTGATAGGTCATAATGGAGCTGGTAAAACAACTCTACTAAACCAGATTATTGGTAATATAAAACCTGATGTGGGTGATATTTCATTTCTAGACTGTTCGTTTGTCAAGTCCCCTAAAATTGCTAGAAAAAATACGTCAATGATGCCTCAGCTACATGCCCCCTTAAAAGGAATCACAATTAAACAGGCTATTTCATCAATTGGAAAAATCAGAGGGCTGTCCGGAAAATTATTGGAGACAGAGGTTCAGGAATTAATTCAAGAACTCGGTCTTATTAAGTGGCAAAATACTGTCGGAGAGAAACTCTCTGGTGGACTAAAAAGATTGACGTCGTTTGCAATGGCTGTTATTGCTGCTCCGAAGATTGTTTTACTAGATGAGCCGACAAATGATGTTGATCCTATAAGACGTATAAAATTATGGTTATACTTAAAAAAGATGGCGGCAAAGGGACATATCGTTATTGTTGTCACCCATAATATTTTAGAGGTTGAAAAATATGCAGATGCTTATTATTTGCTTGAAAAGGGGGAAGTAAAAAGTTCAGGAGCGGTAAAAACCCTATCCAGCAATCCAAAGAGTAGAATATCCATTTTATTTAGAGATCAAAAAGCCTTGGAAGAATACCCATTTGCTTACTCACTTGGTGGGGATGACAATGAAGCTATAACAATAATGGATAATAAGGAAATGACAGCATTATTGAATTGGTTAGGCATACATTTGTCATCAGATACCATTGTTCAATATAGTATCACGACGTTAGGGTTAAATGATTATTATGAGGAGCTGTCAGATGAAGAAGATTAGTGTTACTTACCAATTTCTAAGCTTGTTAAATTGGAGCTTTATTCGCCATAAATCGTTGATATTATTGTGTAGCGTTATTCAATTTTTTATGACAATTGCACTGGTTTACGGTTATTCACTTATTATTGCTGATGATACTGTGCAAACAGTCTACTATCTTGCTTCTGGCTCAGTAACGATTGGTATGATTACCATTGGCTGTACGGTATCAGCACAATCAATCAGTAGTGATAAAAGAGATGGCATTGTGAGCTATATTCAAACGTTACCCGTCCTAAGAAGTTTGATCCTGCTATCTGATCTATTGATTTGGACATTAACTGCTTTGATTGGTGTTGGTGTGTCAATTGCGGTTGTTTATTTAAAATTTCAAATATTGCCCCAGCTGTCCTTAGCGACGTTTCTTATTTTGCCATTAGTTTTAATGACAATGATCAGTATGGGTTTTGCCATTGCTTATTGGTCAACTCCAAGTACGATGATGCTGGTAACCCAATTATTGTTGATGATTGGCTTATTGTTTTCACCTATAATGTATCCTGCAGAACGTATACCTGAGGTGATTTTAAGGGGATATCATTTTCTGCCATTTATACCAGCAGGAGACTTGATTCGAGAGACGGTTTATTTGGGGCATTCCATTTCAGTTGTCAAGCTTGTGGTGTTACTGTTATGGCTGGTTGCCACTGCCTTACTTTCAGTCAATTGGCTAAACAGGCAAAGCTAAGGTATAGGCTCTGCTATTTCTTAAAAACTCTACTCAAATGGGTGGGGTTTTTAATTGTTTTTGTTATAATAAGTGGTAATGATATTTTTAATTAGAGAAAGGAACAAAGACAGGTAGGGAGTGTTGACTCTTTATTTGCTCTTGGTATCTTATTTATGAAGCGTAGCATGTATGCAGGACACGTCCGAAAGGAACATATTGGAAGAACGATTGTTTTAAAAGGTTGGGTAAGTCGCCGTCGTGATTTGGGCGGCCTTATTTTCATTGATTTGCGTGATCGTGAAGGAGTGATGCAGCTGGTTATTAATCCAGAGGACGTTTCAGGTGATGTGATGGCGACTGCTGAGCGCTTACGCAGTGAATACGTGATTGAGGTGGAAGGAAGTGTTGAGGCGCGTCAGCAGGCTAATGATAAGCTAGCTACAGGTGCAGTGGAGCTAAAGGTTTCAGGCTTGACCATTCTTAATACAGCTAAAACGACACCGTTTGAAATCAAGGACGGTGTTGAGGTTAGTGACGATACGCGTTTACGCTACCGTTATTTAGATCTTCGTCGTCCAGAAATGCTGGAAAGCTTTAAGCTTCGTGCCAAGACGACGCATGTTATCCGTAATTACTTGGATAATCTTGGATTTATTGATGTTGAGACACCGATGTTGACAAAGTCAACGCCAGAGGGAGCGCGTGATTACCTTGTACCAAGCCGTATCAGCCAGGGACATTTCTATGCTTTACCGCAAAGCCCACAAATCACAAAGCAATTGTTAATGAATGCGGGCTTTGATCGATATTACCAGATTGTTAAGTGCTTCCGCGACGAAGATTTACGAGGAGATCGTCAGCCTGAGTTTACACAGGTTGACTTGGAAACGTCATTTTTATCTGAGCAAGAAATCCAAGATATTGTTGAGGGTATGATTGCAAAGGTTATGAAGGATACAAAGGGCATAGAGGTTAAGCTGCCATTTCCGCGCATGGCTTATGATGACGCCATGAATCATTATGGCTCAGATAAGCCAGATACACGCTTTGATATGCTTTTACAAGACTTGACAGATCTTGTCAAGGAGATTGACTTTAAGGTATTTTCTGAGGCACAGGCTGTTAAGGCAATTGTTGTCAAAGGACATGCGGATCGCTACTCGCGAAAGGACATTGATAAGCTGACAGAATTTGCTAAGCAATTTGGTGCTAAGGGTCTGGCATGGCTGAAGGTGGTTGATGGTGCATTTACTGGACCAATTGCTAAGTTCTTGACAGGTGTGAAAAGTAAGTTGACAGAGTCTTTACAGCTTGAGCATAATGATTTGGTCTTGTTTGTTGCAGACACCTTAGAGGTAGCCAACAATACCCTAGGTGCTCTTCGTACACGTATTGCAAAAGAGCTTGACATGATTGACATGTCTCAGTTTAATTTCCTATGGGTGGTTGACTGGCCCATGTTTGAATGGTCTGAAGAAGAGGAGCGTTACATGTCTGCTCATCACCCATTTACATTACCAACAGCAGAGTCAGCCCATGAGCTAGAGGGTGATTTAGCCAAGGTTCGCGCTGTTGCTTACGATATTGTCTTAAATGGCTATGAGCTTGGTGGCGGAAGCCTTCGTATCAACCAAAAAGACATGCAAGAGCGTATGTTTAGAGCACTAGGCTTCACAGCTGAGGAGGCCAATGAGCAATTTGGCTTCTTACTAGAGGCTATGGAGTATGGCTTCCCACCACATGGTGGTCTTGCTATTGGTCTTGATCGGCTTGTCATGCTGCTTGCTGGCAAGGACAACATTCGAGAGGTTATTGCCTTTCCTAAAAACAATAAAGCATCTGATCCAATGACACAGGCGCCTAGTCTGGTATCTGAAAAGCAATTAGAGGAGCTTCAGCTTCAAATAGAACATCATGATTAAAAAAACAACCTATAGGAAAAGAGTAAAATACCTGATTAATAGAGGAGCCAAAAAAATTGGCTTGCTTCATGCCGTAAAAAGCATTTCCAAGGAGAAGTATACAGAGAAAATTTCGGCCTCTTTACTCTATGGCATATTGTCTAGTATAGCTGTTAATTTCTTTTTCCAACCGGGCCATGTCTACTCAAGTGGTGCAACAGGACTTGCTCAGGTTATCTCTGCCATCAGCCACCATTTATGGGGCTTTGAGATTCCTGTTGCTTTAGCTTTTTACGTGACTAACATTCCTCTTTTAGTCTTAGCTTGGTATAAGATTGGTCATAAATTTACGATTTTTACCTTTATTACCGTTAGTATGAGCTCTTTCTTTATCCAAATCATGCCTCAGGTGACCTTGACGACTGACCCACTGATTAATGCTATATTTGGTGGCTTGGTTATGGGTTTGGGGATCGGTACAGGCTTCAAGTCTCGCATTTCTAGTGGTGGTACGGACATTATCAGTCTGACACTTAGAAAGAAAACAGGAAAAGATGTCGGTAACCTTTCATTGATGATCAATGGTGTGATTATGGCTTTTGCAGGACTGTTGTTTGGCTGGCAGTATGCGCTTTATTCGATGGTGACTATTTTCGTTTCTAGTCGAGTGACTGATGCGATTTTTACCAAGCAAAAGAAAATGCAGGCGACCATTGTGACCAGCTGTCCTGACAAGGTGATCCACATGATTCATAAAAAGCTGCACCGAGGGGTAACCAGTATCAATGATGCTGAAGGCACCTACAAGCATGAGCATAAGGCTGTTTTAATTACGATTCTCACACGTGAGGAATATAGTGAATTTAAGTGGCTGATGCTTAAAACAGATCCAAATGCTTTTGTTTCTGTTGCTGAAAATGTTAGAATCATTGGTCGCTTTGTCGAATCAGATGAAGACTAAGAAATAGGTATCAATATGCCAGCTAATAAGAGCTTAAAGCTTAAAAATTGTTGTTTTATTATTCTTGGCTCAGCTATTTATGCCTTTGCCTTTGTCTACTTTTACATGGCAAATCGTATTGCTGCTAATGGGCTAGCGGGACTGACGCAGGTTGCTAATGCCTTGTTTCAGATCAATCCTTCAATAACGGGTTATCTGATTAATTTGCCTCTCGTCCTGTTGGGTGCAAGGCTCTTTGGCAGACGGGCAATGGTGTATACTGTGACCGGTATTTTATCACTTTATTGGTTTGTTTGGCTGTTTCAACAGCTCCCCCTTTTTATTGACTTAGATCATGACAATTTAGTAGTGTCCTTGCTGGCAGGAATTCTTGGTGGTTTAGGTGGCGGCATTGTTTTTAGAAATGGTGGGACGATTGGTGGCTCAGATATTATTGCTAAGCTGATAGAGGATAGGTTTGGCTTGCAGCTCAATCAAGCCTTATTAGGGATTGATATTTTTGTCATTGTGGTTTCTTTGACCTATATTTCAATACCGCAGATGATGTATGCTTTGATTGCTAGCTTTATGTATAGTAGGATTGTTCATCTGGTGCAAAATGGTGGCTATTCTGCACGCGGAACCTTTATTATTTCAGATTATTCTCAGACTATTTCACAATTCATTATGGAGGAGCTCGGTAGAGGAGTCACCTATTTACATGGTGAGGGTGCTTACTCTGGTCGTGAGAAACAGGTTATTTATGTAGCTCTAGGTCGATCAGATGTACGAGAGCTAAAGGCCTTTATAGCACAGGTTGATCCCAATGCTTTTGTTTCTTTCTTTGATGTTAACGAAGTCAATAGTCCAGAATTTATTGCCACAAAAAGTAAATACCATAAAACGAAAAAAAGATAAAGGCTGGAATATCACATTCATAGCCTTTGATTATGCTAATGAAAGCGCTTGGCTATTAAGCTTATTGTAGTGTAGCTATTAAATGGCCGTCCTTGAGCTTTCATCTGGTACCTAACAAATGTAATGAATAGTGAGGAAAGTGAATGACAAATCTTGACAAATGGCATCGTGTAAGAGAGCTATTATTAATTGCGGTGGGTGTTGCTATCTATACCTTTGGTTTTGTTAATTTCAACATGGCTAATGAATTGGCTGAGGGTGGCGTAGCTGGAATTACCTTGATTTTGCATGCTCATTTTGGGATCAATCCGGCTTATTCGTCACTTTTATTTAATCTGCCTTTATTTATGTTAGGGGCTAAGATTTTTGGAAGGCGCTCCCTAGCCTTAACGATTTATGGAACCGTTCTTATGTCAGTCTTTATCTGGCTGTGGCAAAAGGTGCCTATGGAGCTTGGTTTAGAGAATGATATGATGCTTGTTGCGGTTGTTGCAGGCTTGTTTGCAGGAATTGGTAGTGGCCTTGTTTTTCGATATGGAGCGACAACTGGTGGGACTGATATTATTGCCCGCATTGCAGAGGAAAAGTTTGGTGCTAAGCTGGGGCAAACCCTGTTATTTGTAGATGCCTTGGTATTAACAGCCTCTCTCACTTATGTTGATTTGAAGCATATGCTCTATACATTAGTGGCTAGCTTTGTCTTTAGCCAGATGATTAGTGTTGTTCAAAATGGTGGCTATACCATTCGTGGTATGATTATTATCACTAAGCAGTCGCAAGCCGCGGCGCAGGCGATCTTGACAGAAATCAATCGAGGAGTGACTTATTTAAAGGGACAAGGCGCTTATTCTGGTCATGATTATAATATTATGTACGTGACGCTCAATCCAACAGAGGTGCGAGAGGTGAAGCGTATTTTAGCAGAGCTAGATCCAGACGCCTTTATCTCTATTATTGATGTTGATGAGGTAATCAGCTCAGACTTCAAGATTCGTCGCAAAAATTTTGACAAACCAATTGAGAAGGCTTTACAGAAAAATCCAACATGTTAAAATAAAGAAAATAAGCAGAAATAAGAGGTTGAGAAAAGCCATGATTAACAATTAACTCATTGTCAAGCACTAATCTATGATTAACAGCAAGGGATTAGTGTCTGCTTTGAGGCTTGGGAATCAGGGCTTTTTGTGTGCACTTTTTCAGGCCTTTCTGATGATAGAAAGGAATAAATATGGAAGCACTTAGTATTCAGCATTACGCTTTAGATACAGCAGAAAAAAACTTATTGACAATAGATTCTCTTACATTGAATCAAGGTGAGAGGGTTTTCATCATTGGTGATAATGGGGCTGGAAAGACCAGCTTTTTAAAGACAATTATCGGAGAAAGCACTAACTATAGTGGCTTTTTGCAGGTGCATGGAGATATTGCTTATGTTCCGCAAATCAAGTCCACTAGCCCTCAGTCAGGAGGTGAGAGGGCGATGTCTTACCTAAAAGAGGCTTTTCAAGCAAGGCCTTCTCTGTTAATTTTAGATGAGCCAAGCTCTTATTTAGACCATGCTAATCGTGATTGGTTGATTAATCAATTGAAACGCTACCGAGGAACCTTGCTGGTGGTTAGCCATGATCGGTATTTGATCAATCAATTGAGTCAGAAAATATGGTTGCTTGAGCATCAAACGATCAAGACTTACCATGGCAATTATGATGATTATCAGCGTTCTAGACAGCTAGAGGAGGATAAGCAGCTAAGAGCTTTTCTGGAATACCAACGAAAGACTAATCAACTGAAAAAAAGCCTGACCAGAAAAAAAGTGCAGGCCAACAAAATGGCTGTAAAGAAAAAGTCGGTTTCTCGGTCAGATTGGAAAACCAATTCCTTTGCGGGCAGCTATGATTCACAGGCCAAGGCTATGGCAAAAGCAGCTAAAGCTATGGAAAATCGACTCACTCGAATGAAAGAGGTTAACAGTCCGCGCAAAAAGGCTTGGGCAAAATTAAAAAAGGATCCAAACGAAGGTGCACTACCAAATACTCTTTTACACCTACAAGAAGGTACCCTTACAAGGGACCATCAGTTATTGTTTGACTATCCTGGTATTGTGATCAGATCACATAGCAGGATAGCGATTATCGGGAGAAACAAGGCTGGTAAAAGCAGCTTTTTAGATCAGCTGGCAGCCCAGGCCTTGTCTGGATTTTATGCGCAAAATCTAAGGATAACCTATTTTAAACAGGACCAGGCTGACTTGGAGCCGGATCAGACAGCAGTAGAGCTCATTAGTCGGCAGTCCAGCCAAGATAGGGTCACCATTTTAAATTATCTAGCTATGATGGGCATTGATTATGATAAGGCCAATCAAAAGGTAGCTGTCTTATCTGGTGGGGAAAGGGTTCGTTTGGCGTTAGTGGCTGCCTTGCTGACAGATCATCAGCTTTTGATTTTAGATGAGCCGACAATTTATTTGGATCTTGTCGCTATTGAGGCTTTGGAGTCTTGCTTGATTGACTATCCAGCTGCTCTTTTGTTGGTTTCTCATGACCTAGCATTTGTTAACAAGGTAGCAACAGAAATTTATGAGGTTAAGGATCATCATTTAACAGCCTATCATTTTGAAGACTAGCAAAAAAGCCTAGGCTAGCTTATCCTCGCTAGCTTAGGCTTATTAGTCTACATTTCATTTGGTGCCTCAACACCCAATAGACGAAGCGCTTCTTTGAGGACGATTGCAGTTGCATAGCAAAGCGCTAAGCGGTTGTCACGTTCTGGATCGTCTTCGAGGATACGGGTATGCGCATAATATTTGTTAAAGCTTTGTGCCAAGTGAATAGCAAATTTTGCCATGATTGATGGCTCAAAGTTATCAAAAGCACGCTTGATGATACGTGGGAAGTCCTGGATAAGCTTAATGATTTCCCAGCTTTCAGGATCATTAAGGCTATAGCTTGTATCGGTAGCTGGCGTAAAGCTTGCTTTACGCAGGATAGATTGGATACGTGCGTGTGCATATTGGACGTAAGGACCGGTTTCTCCTTCAAAGGATACCATTGCTTCAAGATCGAAGTCATAGCCATTCATACGGTCTGTTTTTAAATCATAGAACTTGATAGCTCCCACACCAACAGCATGAGCTACTGCTTCCTTGTTGGCAAGCTTAGGATTTTTAGCTTCGATTTGGTTTGCTGCTCTGCTGATGGCTTCTGCAACCGTTGGCTCAAGCAAAATGACATTACCCTTACGTGTTGATAATTTTGCACCGCCCTTTGTCACAAGGCCAAAAGCAACGTGTGTCATGTCATCTGACCAATCGTAGCCCATTTCTTTAAGAACAGCCTTTAATTGCTTGAAGTGTGCAGCTTGCTCGTTGCCAACCACGTAAACTGATTTTGCAAAATCATAGGTACGCTTGCGGTAAAGGGCAGCAGCTAGATCACGAGTAATATAAAGCGTAGCTCCATCTGATTTTTAATGAGAGCTGGGTGCTCAATACCATATTTTTCAAGGTTAACCACCTTAGCTCCCTTAGATTCGACTAGTAGGCCTTTGTCCTCAAGAAGCTCAAGGACCTCATCCATTTTATCATTGTAGAAGGCTTCACCATTATAGCTATCAAAGCTAACTCCTAGCTGGTCATAGAGTCGGTTAAACTCAATCAAGCTTTCATCGCGGAACCACTGCCAAAGCTCTGTAGCCTCTTGATCTCTCTCCTCTAGCCTGCGGAACCATTCACGTGCCTCCTCATCAAGACTAGGATCAGTTTCTGCCTCTGCATTGATTCTCACATAGAGCTTTAAGAGCTCATCAATTGGGTGTGCTTGAACAGCGGCCTCATTTCCCCACTTCTTATACGCTACAATGAGCATACCGAATTGCTTGCCCCAGTCACCTAGGTGATTGATTTTAACAGGCTTATAGCCCATTTTTGCAAAGATATGAGCAAGACTGTCCCCGATAACTGTTGAGCGCAGGTGACCGATTGAAAATGGCTTAGCAATGTTAGGGCTGGACATATCAATAGCAATATGACGTCCTTGTCCTTCATCCTGTTGAGCATAGTCAGCTCCGTCAGCAATCACCTGTGTAAGAACCTGTGCAGAAATGCTAGCCTTATCTAAAAAGAAATTGACATAAGGACCAACAGCAGCAACCTTCTCAAATTGGCTGGCGTCAATCCTTTCAGCTAAATCACTAGCAATAGCTTGTGGTGCTTTGCGAAGCGCCTTTGCTAGACTAAAGGCTGGAAAGGCTAAGTCTCCCATGTCAGAATTTTTGGGTGTTTCAAGTAAGTTAAAAATGGCAGCCTGCTCTAGTTCAGGAACAATCTTAGCAATCTCAGCTGCAATCAGAGTTTTAGTGTCCATATTGCTTCTCCTAAAAATAGTTTGTCACCCTATTCTAACACATTTCTTGGAAATAAACGAGGTGTCTATTGAGAAATTATACTAGAAGGCTTGTAGGTGTTTTGGGGAACAAAGCTAAAGAATTAGAGCAGCAAAGCTTGCCAAATCTAAGGGTCTAATGATATGAGCAAGAAATAATGCTTCCTTAAAATAAAGCAAATTGACAGAGCTGAGATGAAATACTACCATTTTTTTGTTATAATTTGAGAGGATAATTATACATTGGGGAGATATATCATGAATAAAATAGAACGGCAGCAGCAAATCAAGCAACTTATTCAGGCTGAGCACATCGGTACACAGGAGGAGATTAGACGGCTTCTTCAAAAGGATGGTATCGTGGTCACTCAGGCTACCCTATCACGAGATTTAAGAGAAATCGGATTACTTAAATTAAGAGATGACAGAGGTAAGCTATACTATAGTCTTTCTGAGCCTGTTGCCACACCATTTAGTCCAGATGTGCGCTTTTATGTCCTAAAGGTTGACCGGGCGGGCTTTATGCTGGTTCTCCATACCAATCTGGGAGAAGCAGACGTGTTGGCAAATCTTATTGACAATGATGCCATTGAGGACGTTTTGGGCACGATTGCGGGTGCTGATACCTTACTTGTTATTTGTCGTGATGAGGAGATTGCCAAGCGCTTTGAAAAAGATTTAGCTGCTGGTCTATAATATGCCTTACCGCGAATCCTTACATCAGCTGATAGCAGCACTGGAAAAGCACTCAAGCATTATAGCTTATAAGGAGGCTCAGCAGCACTTGCTTCAAAGGACTGATTATAATCAAAAGGCCTATCAGATGAAGCGACATCAACAGGACACCTATCTTTTTCGTCAAATCGCTAAGGATAAAGCAGCTGAAGAATCAGCTTTTAAGGCTCAGCAATTACGAGAAGATTTAGATCATCAACCATTGATAGATGATTATCGTGACAAAATGCAAAACGCTAGTGACTTGGTTCGGTACATTACAGGGACTATAGAAGATGAATTAAATAAGGAGTTCAATGATGGCAAAGGCTAATGTTTCTCCCGGAATGCAGCAGTATCTGGACATCAAAAAGGATTATCCAGATGCTTTTTTGCTTTTTAGGATGGGAGATTTTTATGAGTTATTTTATGAAGACGCTGTTAAGGCAGCGCAGATTTTAGAAATCGGCTTAACCAGTCGTAATAAAAATGCTGACAACCCAATTCCAATGGCAGGTGTTCCCTATCATTCTGTCCAACAATACATCGATGTTTTAATTGATTTGGGGCATAAGGTTGCTATTGCTGAGCAGATGGAGGATCCTAAGCAAGCGGTCGGTGTTGTTAAGCGTGAGGTGGTTCAGGTCATTACCCCAGGGACAGCTGTGGACTCAAGCAGACCTGATAGTCCCAATAATTTTTTGGTGGCTGTTGATTTTGATGGCAAGGCTTATGGCCTGTCTTATATGGACGTCTCTACAGGAGAATTTTTTGCTACAGACCTAGCAGATTTTGCCAGTGTCAAAAGTGAGATTCAAAACCTGAAGGCAAAAGAGGTTCTTTTAGGCTTTGAATTATCTGAAGAAGAGCAGGCTATTTTAGTAAAGCAGCTGAATCTTTTGCTGTCCTTTGAGATGACAGCACTAGAGGATTCGCCTTTGATTGATCATCAGCTAACAGCAGTCGAGCTGTCTGCAGCAGGTAAGCTGCTACACTATGTTCATCAAACCCAGCTGCGTGAGCTTAGCCATCTACAGGCCTTGGTGCACTATGATATTAAGGATTATTTGCAGATGTCTTATGCAACCAAATCAAGCCTTGACCTGCTTGAAAATGCTCGTACTGGTAAAAAGCATGGGAGCCTTTATTGGTTGCTTGATGAAACCAAAACAGCCATGGGTATGCGTCTATTAAGGGCTTGGATTGATAGGCCACTTGTGACTAGTGAGGCGATCCTAGAACGTCAGGAAATTATCCAGGTGTTTCTTAATGCTTTTATCGAAAGGACAGATCTAAGCGATAGTTTAAAGGGTGTTTACGACATTGAGCGCTTGTCTAGTCGTGTATCTTTTGGAAAAGCAAACCCCAAGGATCTATTACAGCTAGGTCATACTTTGGCCAAAGTTCCTTATATCAAGGCTATCTTAGAGGCCTTTAACAGTCCTTACCTTGACAAGCTTGTCAACCAAATTGACACTTTGCCTGAGCTAGAGCACCTGATACGGTCAGCTATAGATCCAGATGCTCCTGCTACTATCAATGAAGGCAATATTATCAGAACAGGCTTTGATGAACGGCTGGATCATTACCGAAAGGTCATGCGAGAAGGCACCGGCTGGATTGCTGATATTGAGACAAAAGAAAGACAGGCCAGTGGGATAAGCAATCTCAAAATCGACTATAACAAAAAAGATGGCTACTATTTTCATGTGACCAACTCTAATCTAGGTATGGTTCCTGACCATTTTTTTAGAAAGGCAACATTGAAAAATTCTGAGCGCTATGGGACAGCAGAGCTAGCTAAGATTGAAGGACAAATGCTTGAGGCTAGAGAGGAGTCATCTAGCCTGGAATATGATATTTTCATGCGTATTCGTGCTCAAGTGGAGACCTACATCGATAGGCTGCAGCAGCTAGCAAAAGCTCTAGCAACTGTTGATGTCCTACAAAGCTTAGCAGTGGTCGCAGAGAAGAATCACTATGTTCGACCATTATTTAATCAAGAGAGCAAGATTGCGATTGACAATGGTCGGCATGCTGTTGTTGAAAAGGTTCTAGGTGTTCAGGAGTATATTCCAAACAGCATTTCCTTTGGTCCACAGACAAGCATTCAGCTCATTACAGGACCAAACATGAGTGGGAAGTCTACGTATATGAGACAGCTTGCTTTGACAGTCATTATGGCTCAGATAGGCTCATTTGTAGCTGCAGAATCTGCTAGCCTGCCTTTATTTGACGCTATTTTTACTAGGATTGGTGCAGCAGATGATTTGATCTCAGGCCAGTCTACATTCATGGTTGAGATGATGGAGGCTAATCATGCTATCAAGCGAGCAACCCCTCATTCCCTGATTTTGTTTGATGAGTTAGGGCGTGGTACAGCGACCTATGATGGTATGGCACTAGCCCAGTCTATCATCGAATACATTCATGATAGAGTTGGTGCAAAGACTATGTTTGCGACCCATTATCATGAATTGACAGAGCTGTCAACCAAGTTGACAAAGCTGGTTAATGTTCATGTTGCGACGTTAGAAAAAGATGGAAATGTAACCTTCCTGCATAAGATTGCCGAAGGTCCTGCTGATAAATCCTATGGGATTCATGTGGCGAGAATAGCTGGATTGCCAGAGGATTTACTAGCCAGAGCTGATACTGTGCTAACCAAGCTGGAAGCTCAATCACAAGCAAGAGAGTCCGTCTTATCAACTACAGAAGTAAGAGAGACTCAGCAGCTGGCTAATCAGCAGCTATCACTTTTTACAGATGATGGCTCCTCTAGCGAGATTATTAAAAGGCTTGAGAGTGTTGATGTGATGAATCTAACTCCCATTCAGGCCATGACCGTTCTTTATGAGCTAAAAAAGCTACTGTAAAAGCTAGTATCAGATGTTAAAGGCACTTGTAGGCTCACCAGGCCACAGGTGCTTTTTGGTTTATTGACCATAAGACCCTTGCTAGCTCTGATGCTTGGCTCTTTTAGTTTTATGTTATAATAGTCCATAAGAATGCGAGGAAATATATGACAACAATTATCGAATTACCTGAGGTTCTCGCCAATCAAATTGCAGCTGGTGAAGTCATTGAAAGACCAGCAAGTGTTGTTAAAGAATTGGTTGAGAACGCCATAGATGCAAAGAGTAGTCAGATTACTGTTGAAATAGAAGAGTCTGGCTTGAAAATGATTCAAATCACTGACAATGGCGAAGGGATGTCTCACGAGGACCTGCCCCTGAGCCTGCGTCGTCATGCCACAAGTAAAATCAAAAGTCAAAGTGATTTGTTCAGAATCAGAACACTTGGCTTTCGAGGAGAAGCTTTGCCTTCGGTTGCCTCTATCAGTAAACTAACGATCAAAACAGCAACAGCTGATGCAGAGCATGGGTCAATATTAGTTGCTAGTGGCGGTAAGATTGAGCAGCTGGAAGCTGTCTCAACACCTGTTGGTACAAAAATCAAGGTAGAAAACCTATTTTACAATACACCAGCTAGACTGAAATACATGAAGAGCTTACAAGCGGAGCTGGCTCATGTTGTTGATGTCGTCAATCGCTTGAGCCTGGCTCACCCAGAGATTGCTTTTACATTGATCAGTGATGGCAAGCAGCTAACACAAACCTCTGGGGCTGGGGATTTACGTCAAGCGCTTGCTGGTATCTATGGCCTGAATACTGCTAAAAAAATGATTGACATTTCTAGTGCTGATTTAGATTTTGAAGTGGGAGGCTTTGTGAGTCTGCCAGAGCTGACAAGAGCTAATCGTAATTACATTACTATCCTGATCAATGGTCGCTATATTAAAAATTTCTTGTTAAATCGAGCCATTTTAGATGGTTATGGCTCTAAGCTGATGGTGGGACGCTTTCCTATAGCTGTCATTGATATTCAAATTGATCCTTATCTGGCAGATGTTAATGTTCACCCAACCAAGCAGGAAATTAGAATTTCTAAGGAGCGTGAATTAATGGCTCTGATTAGTACAGCTATTTCAGAGAGCCTACGAGAACAAGACTTGATTCCTGATGCCTTGGAAAATTTAGCTAGGTCCAGCACACGTTCATTTTCAAAGCCTGAGCAGACCAGTTTGCCTTTACAGCCTAGTCAGCTTTATTATGATCCGCAAAAAAATGATTTCTTTACCAAAGAAACAGTGGTTTCAGAGGATAGCCCGCAGGGCTTTAACCATGAAACTTTGGTTGACAGTGGTGTCAAGCAGGTTGACAATTTGCAGCTGGCCAAGACTGAATCTGAAGCAGCTGCTCCAAGTGTTAAATATGCTAGTCGGCCAGATCCTATGCTTTCTGATGGTGAGCACCCGGGTCTTGATGTCCACAATAAGCAAAAATTATCTCAGATGCTTGATCGTTTAGAAAATGAAGAGCAGTCGGTCTTTCCAGAGCTTGATTATTTTGGCCAAATGCATGGGACCTACCTTTTTGCCCAAGGCAGAGATGGCTTGTTTATCATTGATCAGCACGCAGCTCAGGAGCGCGTCAAGTATGAGTATTATCGTGACAAGATTGGTGAGGTTGACAATAGCCTACAACAATTGCTGGTGCCTTATCTGTTTGAGTTTTCCGGATCAGATTTTATTAATCTTCAGGAAAAAATGTCGCTTTTGAACGAGGTTGGTATTTATTTAGAGCCTTATGGCAATCATACCTTTATCCTTAGGGAGCACCCTATTTGGATGAAGGAGGCAGAGATTGAATCTGGTGTTTATGAAATGTGTGACATGCTGCTGTTGACAAATGAAGTATCCATCAAAACTTATCGTGCTGAGCTAGCGATTATGATGAGCTGTAAACGTTCCATCAAGGCAAACCATAGCTTAGATGATTATTCAGCAAGACAGCTGCTTTTACAGCTTGCTCAATGTAAAAACCCCTATAACTGCCCACATGGTAGACCTGTTTTGATTAACTTCAGCAAGGCGGACATGGAAAAAATGTTCCGTCGTATCCAAGAAAATCACACCAGCTTGAGAGAATTGGGCAAATACTAGAGAGGATAGCATGCGAGAATTTTTCCAGTTACCTAAGCAAATACAAATTCGGCAATTTGTGCGCTTTATTACCATTACGCTTGGCAGTAGTATCTTTCCTTTTATGGCGATGTACTATACAAGCTACTTTGGCGCCTTTTGGACAGGCATACTAATGATGGTGACTAGCTTTACAGGCTTTATTGGGACCTTATATGGAGGTCATTTGTCAGATGCTATTGGTCGTAAGAAGGTAATTATGCTTGGTTCAGTTGCGAGCACCTTAGGCTGGCTGCTGACCATTTTGGCCAATGTTCCAAAGACGGTTCTTCCTTGGTTGACCTTTGTGGGAATTTTGCTGGTTGAGCTTGCTTCCAGCTTTTACGCTCCTGCCTATGAGGCTATGCTGATTGATTTAACAGATGATAGCAATCGTCGCTTTGTTTATACCATTAATTACTGGTTTATTAATATAGCCATTATGCTTGGTGCAGGTATTTCAGGACTTTTTTATGATCGGTATTTCTTAGAACTGTTGATTGCTTTACTGATTATTAATATCGTCTGCTTTGGTATTGCCTATCGTTATTTTGGTGAAACGAGGCCTGAGCATTACCGCTTTGAGCATGGTATTGGTATTCTAGCAGGTTTTGCTAACTACCGGCAAGTCTTTAAGGATCGCGCTTTTGTGTTATTTACTATAGGGACGATTTTATTTAGCAGTATTTGGTTGCAGATGGACAATTACGTTCCGGTTCACCTTAAGCTGTATTTTGAAGAGACTGATGTGCTCGGTATTCATCTGACTAGCTCAAAAATGCTGTCACTGATGGTCTTTACCAATACCTTGCTGATTGTGCTGTTGATGACAGTTATTAATCGCTTGACAGCAAGGTGGAGATTATTACCACAGCTGGTGATCGGATCGGTTATTTTTGCCTTTGGTATGCTGTTGTCATTTACATTTACTGGCTTTTTTGCTATTTGGTGTTCAGTTGTGGTGTTTACCATTGGTGAAATGCTAAATGTCCCTGCCAATCAAGTGTTAAGAGCAGAAATGATGGATCAGTCTAAAATTGGCTCCTACACAGGCTTTGTCTCGATGGCCCAGCCTTTGGGAGCTATTCTAGCAGGTTTGCTGGTTTCTCTTAGTCATTTTACAGGACAGGCTGGTGTTCAGCTAGCATTTGTTTTGATTGCCTGTGTGGGGCTTTATGTGATTGTTTTATCTGCGAAAATGAAGAAAAAGGTGTAGTATGTACGATTATATTAAAGGTCAGCTAACAAAAATTACTGCAAAGTATATTGTGGTAGAAGCAAATGGTTTAGGCTATATGATAACTGTTGCCAATCCTTATAGCTTTACAGACTGTGTCAACCAGCAGGTAACGATCTATCTTCATCAGGTGATCAGAGAAGATGCTCAGCTGCTGTTTGGTTTTCACAGTGAGGAAGAAAAGGACGTTTTTTTGAAGCTGATTTCGGTATCAGGTATCGGACCGACGACTGCCCTAGCTATTGTAGCTGTAGATGATAATAGAGGACTCGTCAATGCCATTGATAATAGTGATATTACATATTTGATGAGGTTCCCTAAAATCGGAAAAAAAACAGCTCAGCAAATGGTGCTTGATTTAGCAGGTAAGTTCGTTGAAGCACCTAAGGAGGAAAGCAGCAAGCCCCCTAAAGCCAAGCAACAGGGGAATGAACAGCTTGATGAGGCTGTCGAAGCCCTATTAGCCCTTGGATATAAGGCGACAGAGCTAAAGAAAATTCGAGCCTTCTTTGAGGGAACAAGTGAGACAGCTGAGCAGTATATCAAATCAGCTCTGAAAATGCTAATGAAAGGCTAGGAGCTTCATATGAAACGTTGCGCATGGGTACCACAAGATAATAAGCTTTATTGTGATTACCATGACTTGGAGTGGGGAAGGCCTGTCTATGATGATCGCGCTCTTTTTGAGCTGCTTTGTCTTGAAAGCTATCAGTCAGGCTTATCTTGGTTAACTGTTTTGAAAAAACGTCCAGCCTTCAGAAGTGTTTTTCATCATTATGATATCTCAGCTGTGGCAAGCTTTAGTGAGCAGGAAATGGCTGCTGCCCTGCAAAATGCAGCAATTATCCGACACAAGCCAAAGCTAATAGCCACTGTCAACAATGCAGCGGCAGTCCAGCGCATCCAACAAGAGTATGGTAGCTTTTCCAGCTATCTTTGGAACTTTGTAGGAGGTCAGCCAATTGACAGGCTTGTCAACGATGACAACCCAGCGCCCGCTCAAACAGCCCTATCTCTCAAGCTATCTAAGGACTTGAAAAAACGTGGCTTTAAGTGGCTAGGACCAACAACTGTTTATTCCTTTATGCAGGCAGCAGGATTGGTCAATGACCATGAAGAGAACTGTGAGTTTAGGTAGAATTAATCGCCTCTTTGGAGTGATGTTTCATGAGCCTATCAAAGAGAGCTTGATAAAAACAGCCCAATCTTGATTGCTTATAGGATGATGTATAAGAGCTATGTTTTTGCTCCGTACTTTAAGGATAGATGATGAATCCCCTTATTTACCCTGTAGCGAATGTTGTAAGCTTCTAATGGGTTTAAGGTTTTAGCCTGTTACTGCTATTGCCAGTAAGCTACAGTTTGATCAGGTAGTTATATTGGATTGCCTCAACGATTGTGTTGCTGCTGGCTGGTGCTTCTTTCTATAACTTATTTTGGTGCATGTGATTGTGGCTCTAAAAGTTATAACAGAGTATCGGTACGATTGGTGTTACCCCTTGGTTTCTATTTTTTTCTTATCAGCCAGTCTGGCATTTACAGCCTATAATAAAAGCTACCGCTTAAAAATTTCTTAGCGGTAGTTTTTTAGTTCATGTTGCAAGGTTTCTAGAAGTTCAGTTTCTTCTGTCAACTGTAGTAATTGTAAGCCTTTATTAATTAGGTGATCATCATTACGACAAATACCGAGACGAACTTGGGAAAAACCTAAGCTATCATAGCGTTTAAGCTGTCTAGCTAATTTGATTGTTAGTAAGGTAATTTCTTCGCACTCCTTTTTGAGGTTGTGATAGAGGTAAATGGTTGAAAGATTGGTTAGTAAAGCATATTCAGATGATTTGATATTGCGGTAATCTTTATATTTTGCTAGGCTATCTAGGATTTTTGACTGATGTTTTCAATTATTTCGATAGGAAAGTGAAAAAGAATGGTATGTAGTAATTGTAAATCTTTCTCATACCAAGTATCTTGTTTTACGAGGGAATTCCAGATTTTATAAGCTAGCTCTTGTAAATCTTGATTGTTTTTAACGCCTTTTTTCCTAAGACTTATCATGACTTCGACACTATCTAAAATATAAGAAATGGGAATATCATTTTTATTTTTAAGGTAATTGAAGCATTTTTGACGTAATTTTTCTAATTCAGTAATATTTACAGCTGATACCTGATTATAAAATTGGTTTAAAATGTCCTGCCTTGTGCTAGGATGATAAGTGTTGCAGACATATCTAAACTCTTCCAGTGTCATATTGAGTTGGTTTAATAAAAAAATCATTGTATCAAATTTAGGAATGACTTGTCCGCTTTCAATACGAGCTAGTGTAGAACGAGCTAAAAAGTCTCCACAGATCTTTTCTTGTGTTAATCCTTTAGATTTTCGTATAGCTTGATAAATTTTACCGTAATCCCAACGCATAAAACACCTCTAAAATGTTACTAAATGCTACAAAAAAATAAAATCTACAATAGTATTTTATAATAGCATTTAGAAAGAGTAAAGGAGGAAAATTTATGAGGAGACATCTAAAGGTTGTATTATTACTTGCAGCACTATTGGCATTTATTGTAAATGAGGGTAATTTTCCATGGTGGCCTTGGGGACCATAGTACTTAACTGATTACTGTTATGTTGTTGCCATTAGACTATCTAGATTAATCAAAGAGTAAAATACAAGTAGCTTAGTGAAAGACATTTTAAGAGGAGAAAAGCATATGAAGAAACGTTTAGCATTTATATTAGTTGCTTTTGGTATTTTGGGATTTAGTTTAGGAAATGAAGTTTTAGCTGCAGATACTGCACCTGCAAGTGCAACTATGGCAACAGATAGTGATGTGAGTTTTTACAATGGAGAACTGTTGAAAAAATATTTGGTCCAAAGTGGTGATAGATTGTATTTTGATTATGACAAAGCTATTCAAGATAAAGTTTCTGATGGTGTAATAGATATGGGATTCCTTGTTGAGACAATTAGTGAGGACTATTCACAACAAACGTTTACCTCTCGAAAGTATTTCAAGGCAGGATGGCAGCTTTATGGTAATTATTGTGGACCTGGCCATAACGGAAATCATTTTACTTTACCTGTTATTGATGTTTTAGATCAAGGCTGTCAAAATCATGACAGTTGTTATCGATGGGGAGCTGGGATTGGTGCAAATTGTGAATGCAATCGTCAGTTAGTAAATTACATTAAAGTATATCGACGGTGGATGCCAGCTCATGCCTTGGGGGTTGCTGATGCTATTAGAGTATATTTTGAAACGGTAGGTGCTATTGGATGTTAACCTTAAAAAATATTATCAATCGATACTACATGTATTATGTATTCCTTATTGTTGTGATCTGGATTGGGATGTTTTTTGTACGATGGGATACTACTGTGGCTGGTGTATTACTCTATCCACTGATTATGAAGCAGGTATTTATCGTACTAGGAGTAGTTGCGATGATAATGGCCATTATTTCTAGAAAAATTGTTCTTGGAATTTTTGGTTTACTATGCTGTGCTGCTTTTTGGATTAATCTTTTCTTAGCTTTCTATCTATTACCTGGACTTTTGGGAAATTAGCGATTAAACTGTTTTTGATGTTTTGAAGATGAGAAACAGATTGTTTTTCTGTAAGGCTTCCTGTTACTTCTCAAATGCTTTGGAGTATCTCTTTATCATTTGTTCACTGTTGACAACGTTAAAAAGATTATTCCAAACATGGGAATTGCTGCTTCAGGGTATTCCTTGTTAATATTGGATTGATTAGTTGTTATTTATGCAAAATCCTTAGAGCATTGCTTTCTCATTCTTGGTTCATTTGAATAAAATGTAACTAAAAAAACTTTGTAATCAATTCAAATTGTCACAAGTATAAAAGTAAAAAAGCGACTTTGTTAGTGATCTGATATTCGGAAGTCCTATCATTGCTCGCTTTTTGTTTTTTGAGGTTGATTTTTATTCCGAAATTGTTGTGAATAAGTGCAATTTTAAGCTAAGAATTACCTAAAATCTTTTGAAGATTACTGCTTAGCTTCTAATACCTATTTATCGGTGTGTTGATAATTGGAGAGATAGCGGGATTGTCATATGAAATAAATTTTAGAAAATTTAAACAAGTTATTCTGATTATTATTATTTCAACATAAGTCTTTATTTGATTATCATTGAAAACCATTAATTCATCTAAAATTATTTCAATGCTTCATGGATGATTCTTTTTTTGTTAAAATGAGATTGAATGTCGAATAGATAAGTAGGTGGGAAAATGAAAGCTGAACTCATTGCGGTGGGAACCGAGATTCTGACTGGTCAGATTGTGAATACCAATGCTCAATTTTTATCAGAAAAAATGGCGGAGCTTGGTATTGATGTTTATTTTCAAACAGCTGTAGGAGATAATGAAGAGCGTTTGCTTTCTGTTATTGATATTGCTAGCCAGCGAAGTGATTTAGTGATTTTATGTGGTGGTCTTGGTCCAACAGATGATGATCTAACGAAGCAGACCTTAGCTAAGTATCTGGGAAAAGCTTTGGTCTTTGATGAGCAGGCAGGTCAAAAATTAGATGCTTTTTTTGCACATCGTAAGCAGGCTGCTAGGACACCAAATAACCAACGTCAGGCGCAGCTGATTGAAGGCTCTATTGCTTTGCAAAATCAAACAGGACTTGCAGTAGGTGGGTTAATAACTGTAGATAGGGTAACCTATGTTGTCTTACCAGGGCCTCCAAGTGAGCTAAAGCCTATGGTAAAAAATGAGCTGGTGCCCCTTCTTTCAGCTAGTCATGCCAGTCTATATTCAAGAGTGCTGCGTTTTTTTGGCATTGGTGAAAGTCAACTGGTGACTGCTCTGGAGGATTTGATTAAGCATCAAACAGATCCTACTATTGCTCCTTATGCAAAGACCGGCGAGGTAACACTGCGACTATCCACAAAGGCTGACAACCAAGCATTAGCTGATGAAAGGCTGAATCGACTAGAGGCGCAGCTCTTATCCATAAGAACTGTAGATAATCAACCCTTACGGCGTTTGCTTTATGGCTATGGGGAGGATAATTCCTTGGCGCGTGAGACCTTTGAGCTATTGAAGCGAAGTGGTAAGACGATAACAGCAGCTGAAAGCTTAACAGCAGGACTGTTTCAAGCTCAGTTAACTGATTTTGCGGGAGCTTCACAGGTGTTTAACGGTGGCTTTATCACCTACAGCATTGAAGAAAAAGCAAGAATGCTTGGCATTCCATTGGGTGAGCTACAAAGGCATGGTGTTGTGAGCTCTTTTACAGCTGAGCAAATGGCTGCACAGGCACGCTGCTTGACCAATTCAGATATCGGTATTGGTCTAACAGGTGTTGCTGGTCCAGAGGCACTCGAGGGACAGCCAGCAGGAACAGTTTTCATTGGCCTTGCCACTAAGAATAAGGTAGAATCTCTTAAAGTTGTTATAGGAGGCCGTAGCCGTTTGGACGTGCGGTATATTGCTGCCCTATATGCTTTTAATATGGTTCGTAAAACTTTATTAAAATCAGAGAATTTGCTATAATTAGGATAGTGTATTTTAGGAAATTAGTAACTAGACAGATGTGAGGTTATGCTGTTTATTGCTTGCTAGTCAGCCTAAATAGAGGAGAAAATATTGGCAAAAAAAGTTAAAAAAAATGAAGAAATCACCAAAAAATTTGGTGATGAACGTCGTAAAGCACTTGATGATGCGTTAAAGAACATCGAAAAAGATTTTGGTAAGGGTGCGGTTATGCGCCTTGGTGAGCGTGCAGAGCAAAAGGTTCAGGTGATGAGTTCAGGCAGTCTTGCTTTAGACATTGCGCTTGGAGCAGGTGGCTATCCTAAAGGGCGTATTATTGAAATCTATGGACCAGAGTCTTCTGGTAAAACAACAGTTGCCCTGCATGCAGTAGCGCAGGCTCAAAAAGAAGGTGGTATTGCAGCCTTCATTGATGCGGAGCATGCCTTGGACCCTGCTTATGCTGCGGCGCTGGGTGTTAATATTGATGAGCTGCTTTTGTCACAGCCGGATTCTGGTGAGCAAGGACTTGAGATAGCAGGTAAACTGATTGATTCTGGTGCTGTTGATTTGGTTGTTGTCGACTCTGTTGCAGCTCTAGTGCCTCGTGCTGAGATTGATGGTGATATTGGTGATAACCATGTTGGCTTGCAGGCTCGTATGATGAGTCAGGCGATGCGTAAGCTTTCAGCCTCAATCAATAAAACCAAGACAATTGCGATCTTTATTAACCAGCTGCGTGAAAAGGTAGGGGTTATGTTTGGTAATCCAGAGACGACACCAGGTGGTCGTGCTTTGAAATTCTATGCCTCTGTCCGTCTGGATGTTCGTGGAACAACACAAATAAAAGGAACTGGAGATCAAAAAGACAGTAGTATTGGTAAGGAAACCAAGATTAAGGTTGTTAAGAATAAGGTTGCTCCGCCATTTAAGGTGGCTGAGGTTGAAATCATGTATGGAGAAGGCATCTCACGTACAGGTGAGCTGATTAAAATTGCTTCAGATTTAGACATTATTCAAAAGGCTGGTGCTTGGTTCTCTTATAACGGTGAAAAAATTGGTCAGGGCTCTGAAAATGCCAAGAGATATTTGGCTGATCACCCAGAGCTGTTTGATGAGATTGACCATAAGGTGCGTGTTAAATTTGGCTTGCTTGAAGATACTGAGGAAAGTGCAGCTGCAGATACAGTTGCAGCCAAAGCAGATGAGTTGGTTTTAGAGCTAGACGATGCCATTGAAATTGAGGATTAGTGCTTAGTATTAGATTTTCAGATAAAGGTGCTAAAAAGGGCTTAACAGCGATCGTCAAGCCCTTTTTAGCTTGTGTTTAATCAAGCTCTGTATTGGTCTGCTCAGGAGCTAGGCTGTACGCTTGGATAATTTGTTAGCTGAGTTTATGTTTTCTTTAGGGATTAACTGTTAAGCTATAAAAGCCCTAGAAAAAAGGGACTTCCTACAGACAAGATAGTGGCATAGTAAGCTTGCTTGCAACTAGCTCAATATAGGATTTTGGCCTTGGTTAAAGGGATCATAAAAGAAAACTAAAAAATAGGTCCAAAGACCGATATTGATTAGAAAAAAACTATGCTACAATAGAGGTATCACGAGATAGAAAGTGAGAACAACATGATAAAAATTTACACGATTTCAAGTTGTACGAGCTGTAAAAAGGCTAAAACCTGGCTGAATGCCCATAAGCTCCCATATAAAGAACAGAATTTAGGAAAAGAACCTCTTTCAAGAGAAGAAATTTTAGCTATTTTATCAAAGACTGAAAACGGTGTGGAGAGTATTGTCTCTTCTAAAAATCGTTATGCCAAAGCCTTAAATTGTGATATTGACGAGTTAAGCGTAAATGAGGTTATTGATTTGATTCAGGATAATCCCCGTATTTTAAAAAGTCCGATTCTTATCGATGACAAGCGTCTTCAGGTGGGCTACAAGGAAGACGATATTCGTGCCTTTTTACCTCGTTCTATTCGTAATATTGAAAATGCAGAGGCGCGTTTACGCGCTGCCTTATAAAAAGCTCTGTCAGAGCTTTTTTTAATATCCTAACAAATCTGAATTCTTGTTTATTCAATAAAAATAAGCTATAATAGAGCGTAGCACTTAAAGTTAGAAAGAAGGTGTAAGTATGGGATTTACAGATGAAACAGTCCGCTTTAATTTAGACGATGGTGATAAAAAGCAGATTAGCGAAACGCTGACGGCAGTTTATCATTCACTAGATGAAAAAGGCTACAATCCGATTAATCAAATTGTAGGTTATGTACTAAGCGGGGACCCAGCTTATGTTCCTCGTTACAATGATGCTCGCAACCAAATTCGTAAATATGAGCGCGATGAGATCGTAGAAGAGCTTGTTCGCTATTATTTGCAAGGAAATGGAATAGATATTAGATGAGAATAATGGGACTTGATGTCGGTTCTAAGACCGTCGGTGTGGCAATTAGTGATCCACTTGGTTTTACTGCCCAAGGACTAGAGATTATTAGGATCAATGAAGATAAACAGGATTTTGGCTTTGATAGATTAGCTGAGCTTGTTAAGCAATATCAGGTTGATCGATTTGTCATTGGCTTGCCAAAGAATATGAATAACACTAGTGGCCCACGTGTTGAAGCAAGTAAGGCTTATGGAGATAAGATTGAGGAGCTCTTTCACATTCCAGTTTCTTATCAAGATGAGCGCTTGACAACTGTTGAGGCAGAGCGTATGTTGATTGAGCAGGCAGACATCAGTCGTGGTAAACGTAAAAAAGTAATCGATAAGCTGGCTGCGCAGCTGATTTTACAGAATTATTTAGATTGTAACTATTAAGGAGAACAGATGACACATAATCATGATCACGAACACGAAGTCATTACACTTGTCGATGAGCAAGGAAATGAAGCATTGTTTGAAATTTTATTAACCATCGATGGACGTGAAGAATTCGGTAAAAACTATGTTTTACTAGTTCCTGCTGGTTCGCAAGAGGATGAATCAGGAGAGGTTGAGATTCAGGCCTATTCATTTACAGAAAATGAAGACGGAACAGAGGGTGATTTACAGCCAATTCCAGAGGATTCAGACGCTGAGTGGGATATGATTGAGGAAGTCTTTAATAGCTTCTTAGACGAAGAGTAACAACCTGAGGCATTAGCTTTAAAATAATAAATAGCCTAGAATCTTGGTGCTAGCAGCATGGGTTTTAGGCTATTTTTATGGTTTATCAGACAGTAGGAGTGATAGCTATTTCTATGACCTCTAAATAGCCTACTGTTAAGAGTGTTTTTAGGGTCTTGTAGATGTTGCAATAGCCTGTAATTTCGTTGAAGTTACTTGCTGTTGTCTTTTTTAGTTTAAGCCTTAACAAAGCTTATAGGAAATGACTCAACTTAGCACAGCATAAGCCGCTTATTTTGATAAGTAAAGAAATAGCCAATAGCTACTTTTAGCTTAAAGCTGATCATTACCAGTACCCTTAGCTTTTCTGGGTATTATTTCGAATAATCTTAATGGGGGTGATTTTATCAAAAGACTCAGTCAAGAAGAAAAAAGCTTTCTAAAGCATTATAGGCTAAAGACACTGCACCGCTTTAAAGAGCTGCTGACTTATGCCAGCATTTGTCATAAATTGACTAAATAATAGATTTTGCTATACTTGTAATATGACATGTCAAGGAGAAACACATTGAGTCAATTACATCAAGAAGTTATGCTGGAAAAGGTCAATTATTTGGTGAAAGACCACCCATCGTCACATACGACTAAGTATGACATGAAGGTCCCTAGTTTATATAAATTTTATATCTTTTTCTTTAGCATCATAGCGAGCTTGCTTACGGTTGCGGTTCCTTTTTTTGCAGATACTGCAAATAGCGTTCAGTCACAAAATTTATACATCGGAATGATGTTGACTAAAGGTCAGATTCCATATAGTGACTTGTTTACAACAGGAGGCTTTCTGTTTTTTGTGCTCATAGCTTTGAGCTATCACTTGGGAACAACGGTATGGTTGGTACTTGTTCAAGCGCTGTGCTTTTATTTGACAGGTGTTTATTTCTATAAATTAATCCATTATGTGACAGGTATTCAGAAGGTGGCTTTAGGTTTTACAGCTATCTATTACCTATTGTCTATTAGTCTTGGATTTGGTGGCTTATATGCGATCCAGCTTGCCCTGCCTTTTGTCTTGGTATCGCTTTGGTTTTTAACCAAGTATTTTGCTGGCTTGGTAAAGGACGAGGCCTTTATTCTCTTTGGCTTTGCAGCGGCAATAGCCATGCTAATTGAGCCTAGGACGCTTCTTTTTTGGCTGCTTGCCTGCATTGCGATTATTGCTTATAATGTGTCTCAAAAGCATTTCGCTCGAGGCTTTTATCAGCTGTTAGCAGCTATTTTTGGAATGCTTTTGGTGTTTTATACAGCAGGCTATTTTATCCTCAATTTACAGATTTTGAGTCCTTATTTGGAGCAGGCGCTTGTTTATCCGTTTAGTTATTTTGTGACAGGTGATTTATCGCTGATTCTCGGTTTAACAGTCCAATTAGGACTTGTTCTTGGCTTGGGACTGTTAACGGGGCTGCTGACGTTTATGAAGCAGCCTAAGCTAGAGTCTGATCTTGCTATGAAATGGCTACTAGTCTTTGTTGTGTTTAGCTATGCTGGTATTGCGGCTATATCGCATGATTTTCATACTTATCACCTACTGCCTTTACTGCCTTATGCTTTGATCTTGCTATCAAGCTCTGTTGGCCGACAATATGAGGCAGGACTTAGGATGGTTAGTCATCGTCGTCGTAAGGGGAAAAATGGTGCGAGACGGGTTATTGCTATTTATCTAAATAAGCATTTCTACGTGCCAGCAATCATAATGCTAGGAGCGGTTTTTGGCACAGCTTATCAGTATGTGACCAGCTCTGCTATTAATCAAGAGCGTTCTCAGATTGCTCACTATCTAAGACAGAGGCTAACGGAGGACCAACCCATCTATGTATGGGACGATACGTCAAAAATTTACCTGGAAACGCAGGCCAAGTCAGCTTCACAGTTTGCCTCACCCTTTGTTAATCTGAAAAAAGAGAGTCATCAACAGATGTTAGAGGATGAGCTACTACAGAATAAGGCAGTCTATATTGTGGTCAACAAGCAAAAAGCATTACCAAAGGCAGTCAAGAAAATAGTGACAGCTAATTATAAAATTGACAGAAAGATTGATGTTAAGGGCTTTAGCCTATATCAGAAAAAATAAATAAAATCAATATATTGTGTTGGTATAAAAAAACTTAACACAATATATTGATTTTTTTGTGTGGCGTGATATAATAGTCGAGTAAGGAGATAGGACATGATAACATTAGAAAAAGACAAAGTTATTGTTCAGCCAGCTATTAAGGTTATTAAAAGAGATGGACGCTTGGTTAATTTTGATGCAACAAAGATCTACAGTGCGCTGTTAAAAGCAAGCATGAAGGTAACACGCATGTCACCGCTCGTTGAAGCAAAGCTAGAAGCTATTTCTGAACGCGTTATTGCAGAAATTATCGAGCGATTTCCTACAAATATTAAAATTTATGAAATTCAAAATATTGTTGAGCATGAGCTATTAGCCGCTAATGAATATGCTATTGCTAAGGAATACATCAATTATAGAACCCAGCGTGACTTTGCCCGCTCGCAGGCGACAGATATTAATTTTTCTATTGATAAGCTCATTCACAAGGATCAGACAGTAGTCAATGAGAATGCCAATAAGGATAGTGATGTTTTCAATACCCAGCGCGATTTGACAGCTGGGATTGTTGGTAAGTCTATCGGTTTGAAGCTGCTGCCAGCGCATGTTGCTAATGCCCACCAAAAAGGTGATATTCACTACCATGATTTAGATTATAGTCCTTATACGCCAATGACAAACTGTTGTTTGATTGATTTTAAGGGAATGCTGGCAAATGGCTTTAAAATTGGGAACGCTGAGGTTGAAAGTCCTAAGTCTATTCAAACAGCAACAGCTCAAATTTCACAAATCATTGCTAATGTGGCCTCCAGTCAGTACGGTGGCTGTACAGCCGATCGTATTGATGAGTTTTTGGCACCATATGCTGAGCTAAATTTCAAAAAGCATATGGCTGACGCTGAAAAATGGGTTATTGAGGAGCTGCGGGAAAGTTACGCCTTTGAAAAAACAAAAAAAGACATTTATGATGCCATGCAGTCTCTAGAGTATGAGATCAACACGTTATTTACCTCAAACGGTCAGACCCCCTTTACCTCATTGGGATTTGGTCTAGGGACCTCTTGGTTTGAGCGTGAGATTCAAAAGGCTATTTTAACGATTAGAATTAATGGCTTAGGCAGCGAGCACCGTACGGCAATCTTCCCTAAGCTCATCTTTACGGTCAAGCGTGGGCTCAATTTAGAGCCAGACTCACCAAACTATGATATTAAGACCTTAGCCTTGGAATGTGCCACAAAGCGCATGTATCCAGATATGTTATCTTATGATAAGATTATTGAGCTGACAGGATCCTTTAAGTCACCAATGGGCTGTCGCTCTTTCCTTCAAGGCTGGAAGGATGAACAGGGGCAAGATGTTACCTCAGGGCGTATGAACCTTGGGGTTGTAACCATGAATTTACCTCGTATTGCTATGGAATCAAATGGCGATATGGATAAATTCTGGGAGCTGTTTAACGAACGATTACACATTTGTAAGGACGCTCTTGTTTATCGTGTAGAGCGCGTTAAGGAGGCAACGCCAGCCAATGCTCCTATTCTTTACCAATATGGAGCCTTTGGCAAGCGGCTAGCTAAGACTGGCAATGTTGATGAGCTCTTTAACAATCGCCGCGCAACTGTATCATTGGGTTACATTGGCTTATATGAGGTAGCAACCGTATTTTACGGTGGGCAATGGGAGCACAACCAAGAGGCCAAAGACTTTACAATCACTATTGTTAAGGAAATGAAAAAGGCTTGCGAGACTTGGTCAGATGAATATGGCTATCATTTCTCTGTTTACTCAACACCATCAGAAAGCTTGACAGATCGTTTTTGCCGCCTAGATACTGACAAATTTGGCGTTGTTGCTGATATTACAGATAAAGAATACTATACTAATTCATTCCACTATGATGTTCGTAAAAATCCAACACCTTTTGAGAAGCTAGATTTTGAAAAGGCTTATCCAGCAGCCGGTGCTTCAGGTGGCTTTATCCATTACTGTGAGTACCCTGTTTTGCAGCAAAATCCCAAGGCCTTGGAAGCTGTTTGGGACTATGCTTATGATCGTGTGGGCTACCTAGGCACAAATACGCCAATTGATAAGTGCTATGAATGCCATTTTGAGGGAGATTTCACCCCAACAGAGCGAGGCTTTACTTGTCCAAATTGTGGAAACAATGACCCTAAGACAGTAGATGTGGTTAAAAGAACCTGTGGTTATTTAGGAAACCCTCAGGCTCGTCCAATGGTCAATGGTCGTCATAAGGAAATCTCTGCTCGTGTCAAGCACATGAACGGATCAACCATCAAGTATCCGGGGATATAAGCCTTGGAGAATAATCTCATTACACCTATATCATTGTAAAGGATTGCTTCATGCAAGCAGTCCTTTAGTTATCAAGACAGGTCTGTAACAAAGAAAGGGAGAAACATGGGAAAATACCAGTTAGATTATAAGGGAATGCAGCAAGTAGAGAGGTTTCATGAGAAACATTCTGTTGCAAAAACAGACAAAAAGTCTCGAGTACAGCAGCTTAGAGCACAATTTTTAGAAAAAGCAAAGCAATCAAAGAAATAATGGCACACTCAGTAAAGGCGGTGAAGAATGCTAGATATTGGAATTGTTGGGTTAGGCGCTATTTCACAAAAGGCCTATTTACCCTATATGCGTCAATTAAGAGGAATCAATTGGCATTTATCTACTAGAAATGCGTTAGTCCGCCAGGAGGTGGGTCAGCTTTTTGGTTGCGCAAGGCTTTACAGCACTGTCAATGAGTTACTTGAGGCTAAGTTAGATGGTGTGTTTATCCATGCAGCCACTAAGGCTCATTTAGAGCTGGCTAGTTTGTTTTTACAAAAAGGAATTCCAGTTTACATGGATAAGCCTTTGACGGAGGATTTCTTTAGCACGCAGGCTCTTTATCAATTAGCAGATAAGCACAATACCTTTTTGATGGCAGACTTTAATAGACGCTTTGCACCTGGTGTCAAGAAGTTGTCAACCCTGTCAACCAAACGTAAAGTTGTTGTTGAGAAAAATGATATTAATAGACCAGGTGACAAACAGTTTAAGCTTTTTGACTTCTTTATACACCCTTTAGATACAGCTTTATTTTTAGTTGATAGGAGGCTTGTTGCAGGCTATTTTCATTATCAGCTGACTGATAATGATTTGCTAAGTCAGGTTAGTGTAACCTTAAGGACAGAACAGACTATTATTTCAGCAGCTATGAATCTACAGTCAGGTAGCAGGCGTGAGGTGATGGAGGTTCAGACACCTAAAGAGACCTATCACCTAGAAAATCTAGAGACCTTGCGAGCTTATCGAGGGGTTGATCAAGAGATCAAGGGATTTAGTGCTTGGGATACTACCTTATCTAAACGAGGCTTTGAGGCTATTGTGGATTCTTTTTTACAGGCTGTCAAGGATGGTGTTAACCCTGTCAAGCCAGAGACAAGTCTGTTGAGTCACTGGATTTGTCACCAAATTTGTCAATCTCATGAAGCTGATGGCATATTAGATGTTTCTCTTCCCTTATAAAGGAGTGATAATATGAAGCTACGAAGACCTAAAAAGCAAGATGAAGCGTCTGTTTTAGAAATGATGGCAGAGTTTGAAGACTATCAGTCTCCTCATGATGGTGGTTTTTGGAACGCTGAGCATTTTGATTATGAAAAATGGTTGGAATCTAATGCTCTGATGGAGGCTGGCTTAGCTATCCCTGAGAATTGGGTGCCTGCCATACAGCTCGTTGCCTTTGCTGATCAACAGGCTATTGGATTTGTCAATGTACGCTTGAGATTAAACGAACAGCTACTGGTAAAAGGTGGGCATATTGGTTATTCTGTTAGACCTAGCCAGCGTGGAAAGGGCTATGCAAAGCTGATGCTAAAGGAAGCCTTGCAGCTTGCTCGTCAAAAGGGCATTCGTGAGGTTTTAGTGACTTGTCATTGCAGCAATAGTGCTAGTCGGTCTGTTATTTTAGCTAATGGTGGTCAGCTGAAGGATTGCAATAAGGGTATTGAACGCTATTGGATAAAAGCATAAGAGGCAATAATGAAGGAAAACTGTTGGAATTCTCCCAAACCAAAAGAATGGACATCAGAGGCATTAAGCCAAGGACGCGTTATTGATTATAAGGCATTTAATTTTGTAGATGGGGAGGGAGTGCGAAACTCACTTTATGTTTCAGGCTGCATGTTCCATTGTAAGGGCTGCTATAACGCAGCAACCTGGTCTTTTAAGGCGGGTATTCCTTATACGAAAGAGCTTGAGGAGCAAATTATGACTGATCTTGCAAAGCCCTATGTTCAAGGTTTGACACTTTTGGGCGGTGAGCCCTTTTTGAATACGGGAATATTGATTCCTTTGATTAAGCGTATCAGAAAAGAGCTGCCAGAAAAGGATATTTGGTCTTGGACAGGCTATACCTGGGAGGAAATGATGGAAGAAACCCAGGATAAGCTAGAGCTGTTAAGCATGATTGATATTTTAGTTGATGGCCGCTTTGATATCACCAAAAAGAATCTGATGCTGCAATTTCGTGGATCCAGTAATCAGCGTATCATCGATGTTAAAAAGTCACTGGCTGCTGGAGAGGTGGTTATTTGGGATAAGCTAAATGATGGTGATCAGTCCTTTGAGCAAATGAGCCGCGATGATTTGATTTAGTAGAGACTTATCAACATCACTAGACTTGAAAGCTAATAATGAAAGCATGATTTTAGGCTCCTGTGGTCTTGCTTAACCAATCTAATAAGGGGTTTTCCCCACATTATCCTCATACTTATCCACAGGTTGTGAATAACCTGTTGGTTTGTGGATAAAAAAGAGAATTAAGGGGTTCTTTAATTCTCTAGGCCTGAAAAAGGGTTCTTTTTGATGTTTTTTCTTAAAAGAAAGAGAGGCAAGTGACCTCTCTTGAAATAGTATACTTAGGCTTTAAGCCTAGCTTTCAATATCTCTGAATGTCTGATTTTCTTAGGAGTCAGGCATTTTTTAATGGCGATGGGAAGTACGGCTTGTGGGTCGCTTTGTGTGCTAAGAGGCTTTCTGAGCTGCTATATGTCAATGATTGGTGATGTGACAGCTGAGGCTTGTTCACATTCTGAAAGCACTGATGTTTTTCCTAGCTTTCTTTTTTGATGTAGTAGTAATTAGTTTCGGTTGATAGCTCCTCATTATAGCAAAAGCCAGCAAAGCTCAGCTGCTTAAGTGCTTCCTTGGTTTGGACATTGTTTTCTAGACAGGCTGTTAGAAAGGCTCCTCGAGCTTTTTTTGAAATGGTTGAATGCGTCTTGAGCTGTCCTGATCTTTCCTCCATAAATTTGGGACTTATCCACAGTTTTTGATATTCCTTTGAAAAAACATCTCTAAACTCGTTGGATAACAGAGAAATGATTTGCTTGTGATCTTTAGCAAACTGATCGTAGATAGGGCGCCAATAATGCTTAAGGCTTTGCCCATTGATGGTTACTTTAGTGTGAAAATCATGCCGGTGCTCTGCGATTTTCTCATCAGTAGGGATAATGCCATAAAAAGACGAGGTAATGTAGACCTGCTTTGAGAGGTAGTCTTGCTGGTCTTTAGAGAGATTGTCGCGCTTGAGATGACGGTACATGAGCCCATTAAAGAGCTGATAAGCAGGATAAGCAGAACTCTGCCCTTGAGCTATGGCCTTTAGTCTCTTGGCTTCCTTGCTTGCTGCTTCTATACGGATGCTGTAGGCCCTTGCTAGCTCCTCTAGGGATAGTTCAGCCATAGCCTCTAATATGGGCAGGCTTTTTTGGGGAAGCTGATGTGGATAGCAAGGTGGAACTGGTTTCATTTCTTTAGCTGTTGGAATTAAAAAAGTTAACATAAGTTTATTGTAGTAAAGGCGGCAACCTTCTGTCAAGAGTGGGATACATTTGGTGGTTATGTCATATGAAACTAATTTTTATATTTTTTACATTTTGATTAGTTTTTAAAAATATAGTGATTTAGTGTTGCATAACCTCTCTAAGTATGTTAATATATACTCAAGTCTGTTTGATAAACAGAAGCTCAGGTCAAGTGAGTGTTCCACTTACAATAACGCAGTTGATGATGGGGAGACTCAGACTCAGAGTCAAGGAAAAGAAATATAGTCTTGTAGGATTACCTACAGGGCTTTTTTCTATTTTGAATTGAGAGATCAATATAAGGTGATGTGCTGTTTTTTATTACCTTAAACATTTGGATATTGGCTATTGACAAAAAGTGTAAAGGAAACTATACTATATGTGTAAAGTTAACTTGACATATTGGAGGAACCATGGAAAATCGGATACAAGAACTCCGTAAGTCACGAGGGATTAGTCAAGCTGATTTGGCAGATATGATGTGTGTCACTAGGCAAACCATTATCTCCTTAGAGAAAGGACGCTATAATGCGTCATTAGAGCTGGCCTATAAATTAGCGACATTTTTCAATCTGACTATAGAAGACGTTTTCTTGTTTGAAGAGAAGGGAGAATGAGATGATATTTAGTGATTTAAGCGTCCTGCTGACTCAAAAAAGCCAGCTAGCCTATGCCAAAAGGCTGAAGTATATGGGCTTTTTCGCTCTCTGTTTAGGCGGTTTGTTTTTGTTGCTGGCCTTTGACGTGAGACTGACGAGCTTTGCTCAGGGAATGCTGGTAGGGCTTGGTAGTGGTAGCTTATTATTAGGTGTTCGTGCTTTTTCAGATTGCCTTTAATCCTCAAAGGCTGAGAGCCTCTTATATTAAGGCTTATGATGAGCGTCATCAGGTAGTTATCAAGCTAGCTGCTGTATCAACCTTAATCTTATTAGTGGTGTTGATTATTGGCTGTTTGTGCTTGAATGTTTTTTGGAGTTTGGTTTTTGGCTTTAGAGTATTTTTAGAGATTTGTCTGTATACGATCTTGCTTGGTTTTTTAGGCATCAAGCTATTGTTAGAGCATATGATTTAGGAGGCTTCAATGGAAACAAAACATTCAGCAGTAAAGGTCATCATCAGTAAATTAAAATGGTTTGGCTTAGCTCTTCTTGTGTTTATGCTTGAGCAGGCTCCAACATTTTTGATAACAAAAGAACAGCCAATGTGGCAGACACTTCTTCTTGTGGTCATTTTTCTTTTGATTAGTGGAGGTACTTATTACCTAGCTGTGAAGCTTCACATTGTGGGAGATCAAGCTATTCCTAAGAATGACTATCGGGCACTTTGGATTGGTTTGGGAGTGGTAGCTGTCTTTGTTGTCAAGATGATTGGTGGTATTCTGTTGTTTTTGGAGCATGGTCCGGGAGCCAATACGGTCAATCAAGCTGCCTTAGAACAGGCAGGCTTATCTCCGATTCTTATGGTTACGCTAGTTGCTATTGTGGCACCAATTGTGGAAGAAATTGCTTTTCGAGGGCTGCTTTATGGGAAGCTCTTTGGTGCAGAGTCTTATCTGGGCTTGATTTTTAGCAGTATCATGTTTGGCTTGATTCATGTGCCAACAGATTTTGGCAGTTGGTTTATCTATGGCGGTATGGGGCTGGTGTTAGGCTTTGTTTTCCATAAAACAAAGAAGGTCGAATACACGATATTGATTCATTTTTTGAATAATGCACTAGCTGTTCTTATCATGCTTTTGCTGCCTTATCTTCAGTAGTACTGCTTGAGTAATGAAGGGGGTAATGAATGAAAAATGATCGTTGGATTGACAAAAAATATCAACGTTGGGAGAAAGTGTATAAGAGACTTGGTCATTCTTTACTGACAATCGGTGTGTTGGTAGGGACTTATGGGATTTTTTTGATTATTCAAGGGAATCATCAAACGGGCTTTCTCCTTTTTATCCTGGGGCCTATACTATTGATTGCGTCATGTCTTTGCTATTATGTGTTTACAGAGCCAACGTCTTTACGAGAATATCTGATTAATAGCTATGATGAGCGTAACCGAGCTATTCGTCAGAAAGCACAGGCCTACTGCTTTTGTCTATTTGCTTTTCTCTTTTTGATGCTTGCGATATTCTTTCCAAATATGACGATCAAGGAGCTTTTTGGGTATAATCTTCCGTTGATTGTTTTCAATCTGTATGTCATGATTAGAGCCTGGGTTAGTAAACACATGTAGGTCATGTTAACACAAAGGAGTCTAGAGCAAGGGCTTTGAATGAAACTATTTTTCTAAAAACGCAAAAAATCGCGTGCAGTAACAGATTAGGCCATGTTACTGCATGCGATTTTGTTGTTTCAAACGTGAGCTCAGAATGACATATCCTTTTTAGAAAGAATAGGTATTTAGGGCTGTCTTGAGCTAGTCTTAGGTAATGAGCTTGGAGCTCATTGGTGATGGTTAGGATAGGTCTTTAGCTTTTTTGATCGTTGTGTCAATGGCAGAGCAGACAGAATGTGTCAGGCCTGTTTTTTCAAGATCCATCAAGCCTGCAATGGTTGTGCCGCCGGGACTGCAGATCTTATCAATCAAATCATGGGGACTATCTGTGCTGACTAGCAGGTTCTTGGCGCTAGCTAGGACAGTTTGACTAACGATACTAAGGGCCTTGTCTTTAGGCAGTCCATTTTTGACTCCGGCCTTTGCCATAGCTTCGATGAAAAGGTAAAGATAAGCAGGACTTGACCCTGCTAGAGCAGTAAAGGTATCAAAATCCTTTTCAGCTATTTCAAAGGTTGTTCCAAAGCTGTTGGTTAGCTCTTTAGCAGTAGCTAATAAATCAGCAGTTACTAAGTCATTACCAGTCAAAGCAGTGGTGCTTTGGAGAATTTGAGCATTCATATTTGGCATGATACGTAGGAGTGGCAAATGAGAGCTTGTTAATTGAGCTAGTCTGTCTAAGGAAATACCAGCAGCCATTGACATGATAGGCTGTTTGAACTGTAGAGGGCTAAGAACAGTCTCAAAGAGCTGTGGCTTGATCCCTAGAATGATGAAGTCAACCTGATCGATCAGCTCTTGGTGAGATTGGGCGTAGCTTAGGTGCAATTGGCCAGCAATTTCTTTAGAGCGAGCTAAGGATGAGCCTGAGATGATTAGCTCGTGTGGTGTGTGTGTTAGGCCTTGAATGATAGCAGTTGCCATTTTGCCAACACCGATAAATCCAATTTTCATAATAATGTTCCTAAAAATGAATAAAGGCTCAATAGGCTAGAGTGCTCATTGAACCTTAGATTCGCATTTTAGCCTTATCCTTCCTAGTATTTCTTGATTAAATCAACTGTTGAGCGGTCAAGCTTTTTGACAATGGCTTGCAAAAAGGCCTGTGCTTCTACGAAATCATCTAAGGCGTACAAGCTCTGATGTGAGTGAATGTAGCGAGCGCAGACACCGATTGTGGTTGAAGGGATACCGCCATTTTTAAGGTGAGCAGCACCGGCGTCTGTACCGCCTTTACCACAATAATATTGGAAGGCAACCCCAGCCTCCTCAGCGGTGGTTAATAGGAAGTCTCGCATGTTCTTAAGCATGATGTGTCCGGGATCGTAAAAGCGTAGAAGGGTTCCATCACCAATATGGCCAGGATTGCCATAAATATCACCAGCAGGTGAGCAATCAACAGCAAAGAAAAGCTCAGGATCAAATGTAGTGGCTGACACATGGGCACCACGAAGCCCGACTTCTTCTTGGACATTTGCTCCAGCAATAAGGGTGTTGTGAAGTGTCTGGTCTTTTAGGGCTTCTAGCAGCTCAGTGACCATGAGAACACCATAGCGGTTGTCCCAGGCCTTTGAGATGATATTCTTTTTATTGGCAGTTAAAATGGTTTCAGACTGCGGTACAATAATATCTCCTGGTGTGATGCCAAAGCTTTCGGCTTCAGTTTTGTCTGTAAAGCCACCATCAAAAACAATATCTGAAACCGCTGGCAGACTAGCAGCACCATTTGCCCCGCGCAGAAAATGGGGAGGAACTGAGCCTGAAATAACAGGAATGGCTTGGCCAGCGCGAGTGTATAAGGTAAAGCGCTGTGAGCTAACAACTAGTGGATTCCAGCCGCCAATTTCAACAACCCGCAGTGTTCCATCAGCTTTAATCTCGCTCACCATAAAGCCAACCTCGTCCATGTGAGCCGCAACAAGAATGCGAGGAGCTTGATCCGCCTTGCTTTCTTTTATCCCAAATATGCCGCCAAGTCCATCAACCTCCACTCGGTCAACAAGCGGCGTGATCTTAGCGCGTAAGTAATCCCGAACAGTGTGCTCGTAGCCGGCGATGCCGTCTAATTCAGTAACTTCTTTAATTTTTGAAAATAAATCAATCATTTGTATACTCCATTTGTCATGTAAGATTAAAGGTATCACGTCTGCCTCTATTCTATCATTTTTTAGTGAAGAATGGGAAACAGCTTGAGCATAGGAAAAGAGTTTGGGAGATTAGGTGTGTCTTTCTTGCTTGATAAGCTGCTTATTATCAGTTTGATTCAGATGAGATAACTGCTGGTATTGATGGAATGAAACAGCTATGCACAACAGCCTTGACAAGGATCGACAGGCCTGAGCTGTCTTATGCTATCAATTGCACTTAGGTAGAGCAGTAGCCTGATATTGATGTGATTAGTTGCTCTTGTCAGGTGGTTTATTAGTATTTCCTAAAGTGTCAGCTAGTCTTGGCTGAGATTGTTAGCTTTTGCTCTAGCCTATTATTCCCTTTTTGTGATAAAATGAAAGGTATGAATGGAAAAAAGACACGTATTGTTTCAGGATTAATTGGACTGGGTCTGCTAGCCGGCTTGGGATTGAGGCTTAAGGAAGTCTATCAAGAAAGAGAGCGTCAGAGAGTATTGGTTGAATTGCGCGCCTTTTTCTCAGCCTTAGGAGAGATTGAGGTCTTGTACATCAACTCCTTTAGCTCAAAGCGTGATGATGTCACTGGTGGCCTTGTCATGACAGATGGTAAGACCTATACTTACCATTACCACAAAGGAAGTATTGATTTTAAAGAGGATTTGACATGATTATTCCAACATCTAAGGAAGAACTTGCTAGGCTAATTGAGACAGAGCCTAGGCTGGTTTTGTTTTTTACAGCAGATTGGTGTCCGGATTGCCAGTATATCTATCCTGTAATGCCTGAGCTAGAGGCTGAAAACCCGGATATGACCTTTGTCCGCCTTGATCGCGATGATTTTATCGATTTAGCGCAGGATTGGCAAATTTTTGGCATTCCAAGCTTTCTTGTTATGGAAAAGGGGCAGGAGAAGGGCCGTTTGGTCAATAGATTACGAAAAACAAAGGCTGAGATTAGTGACTTTCTAGCAGCCTATCACTAAGAGGAGAAAATGAGATGATTTTTGCATATAATAAAGAGCAGGTCGGTGATGTTTTGATGGTGATACTAGAGGATAAAAAAGACATCAAGCGACAGGTTGAGCGTAAGGGGAGAGTAGCGCGTGTTTTTGCAGAAGAGACAGGGCAAACCCTTGCTTGGAATATTTTTGAGGCGTCAGCCTTAATCGCTGTTGAGGGAAATGGGCAGGTTTTCTTGTCTGAGGAGGAGTTAGCGATTTTAAATGCGGAGCTTGCTCAAGAAGGGTTTACTGAACGATTAGAGGCTAGCCCAGCCCCTGTTTTTGTTGTGGGGCAAATCATTGAGATGATTCCTCACCCAGATAGTGATCATTTGAATATCTGTCAGGTACAGATTGCTCCTGATAAGGCTGTGCAAATCGTTGCAGGAGCACCTAATGCTGCTGTTGGGTTAAAAACAATTGTTGCCTTGCCAGGTGCTATGATGCCAAGTGGCAGCCTTATTTTTCCAGGAAAGCTTCGTGGGAAGGAAAGCTTTGGTATGATGTGTTCTCCACGCGAATTGGCCTTGCCAAATGCTCCACAAAAGCGTGGTATTATTGAGCTTGGTGATGCTGCAGCGGTTGGTGAAGCCTTTGATCCTGCTAAGCATTGGCAGAGCTAGCAGGACTTGATCAGCATTAAAATGGTGTTTAGTCCTTCTTTTGCTTGGTGAAAAGCCTTTGGACCTTGAGCCATGCAGTGCTTTTTGCTGGTCTGTGACTGTCTTTAGCTTCAGGATCGAAGCATTAGAGTAGCTGCTTAACTTATTGTCAGCGCTGTTGATTGCAGTAGCGCTATGCTTGTGACAAGTGAAGGCAAAGCCTATCAATGCCCTTGGCTAGGGCTAAAAATTGTCTTTAGAGTCACTTTTGAGGTGAGTAGCTCGCTAATTTCGGTATTGAACGGTGCTTAGGTACCGTTTTTTTAAGCTTTGCTGAGTGTGACATGCTGAAAAAAGGCCATGTCTTTATATGGCTTTTGGTCACAGATGGCTAATTCAATCGTCCGCAACACTTCCAGCCAATCAGGCTTAGCTTTAACCTCATTTGGTTGAAGTCCGTAGCATGTCCGCAGTCCACGATAGCCTTGGAGCTTCAAATCGGTCTTTCTGAGTAAGTCATCAATACTGTAGGTCTGACCTGCTGCAAAGGATAAACTTTCAAAGGCTTGTCCATTTAGCACATTAAGTGCCTTGTCATAGTCGTGTTCAAAAATAACAGAGTGGAGAACTTTTCCGACTTGATTGTGCTTGATGAGTGATAGCTGCCCTTTAGGCTTCAATAGACGTTCCATCTGAGCTAGGTAGATCGCATGCTCTTTTGGGGCGATATATTCTAAGACATTGTGGCATATGATCATATCAAAGGCTTGATCAGGCAGTTTTTCTAGCGCTTCTAATGAACCTTTTATTTTATGAATGCTTTCTTGCTTTTGGGCAAATAATAGGTCAGGATTTGGCTCAATTGCAGTTACTTCATTCTGGACGGCTAATGCCTCTGCTGTGATGCAAAAGCCTGCTCCGAAATCTAAAATAGTCTTGCCTGCTATGGGGCCTAATTGGGCAAAGATCAAATCATACATGAGCTTTCCCCAGGGCCTTGTGAGCATGTCTTGATAGGCTTTAAGATTAATAGTCATTATCTAGTTTTCCTTTCTTTAGCTGCTGTGAGCTATTGGCAGGATTTCTAAACTTCACAGCTTGTCCTTATTTTACCATGTTTTACGAATAATAAGATAAGGAGGTATGACATGTACAATAAAGTAATCTTGATAGGCCGTTTAGTGGCCAAGCCAGAATTAAACAAGACATTAACGGATAAGCAGGTCGTTCGATTTACCTTAGCAGTTAATCGTCGGTTTAAGACGACGACTGGTGAGCGTGAGGTGGATTTTATCAATGCTGTTGCTTGGGGAGGTTTGGCTGAAACCTTGGCTTCCTATGCTAGCAAGGGGAGTCTGCTGTCACTTGATGGCGAGCTTCGCACACGAAAATATGACAAGGCGGGTCAGACTCATTTTGTGACAGAGGTTTTGTGTCATTCTTTTCAATTGCTGGAAAGTCGAGCGCAACGAGCTATACGTGAAAACAACGCTGCTAATGATTTGATTGATTTGGCTTTAGAGGAGGAAAAGCTTCCCTTTTAAAGACAGCTGCTAGCTTACTGTCGCTAAGGGAGTCAGACACTAGCATTGTGTATGCTAGAGATCTCAACATAATCTAAAAAATGACAACGATTCTAAAAAAAATCTTGACACGTCTTAGAAAAAGGTTTACAATGTATGACAATTAAAATGAAAGAAAACAGGAGGTGCTGGTATGGTAGCAGTTAGCACAGCTCAGACGATGACTAAGCGTTATTACTTTAGCTTCTTTAGATAGTGTTTGTAGACATGAGCGCATGGATACAAACACACTGAACGTTATGTTTGTATCTATGGGGCTAAGGGCTATTTGAGTTGTTTGTCCACATAGATGATATCTCTTCTAAGTGGACACCATACAGCATGTATTTTGTTATCTCATGATACCTGTATAGGACCATTTAGATTATCTAGATGGTCTTATTTTTATGCAAGAAAGAGGAAATGACATGAGATTTAAACAGTTATCCTTAACAGCCTTTATAGGGCTTTTGGCAATGCTGCTAACGGCTTGTCGACAAGAAACCAACCAAACACATCAAGCTGCTAGAGTTGGGATTATTCAATATGCTGAGCACTCAGCCCTAGATGCTGCGCGTGAGGGTTTTATTGAGGCGCTTGAGCAGGGCGGCTTTAGAGAGGGGAAGAACCTGACCATTACAACCAAAAATGCACAGGGTGATCAGGCTAACCTGCAAACAATGGTGGAGCAGCTGGCGGGTAAGAACGATTTGCAGCTTGCGATCGCAACGCCGGCAGCGCAGGCGCTTTTAAATATGGACTCAGAGACACCAGCTGTATTTACAGCGGTAACAGATCCTGTCTCAGCAGGTCTGGTTGATACATTAGCTAAGCCTGGTGGGAATATGACAGGCTCTACAGATGCGACTGATGTTGAGAATCAGATTGATTTGTTGACCAAGGCGCTGCCTCAAGCTAGGACAGTTGGGATTTTCTACAATTCAAGCGAGGTGAATTCGGAGATACAGGCTAAGAAGGCCAAGAGGGAGCTTGAGAAAAAAGGCTTAAAGGTCCTTATGAAAACCGTAACCACTACTAATGATGTGCAGCAGGTTATGACAAGCTTGGCTAGTCAGGTTGACGCTGTTTACCTGCCAACAGATAATACGGTTGCCTCAACAGCTACTACTATTGGGGATATTTTAAAGGAGGCCAAAATTCCTTCAATGGGAAGCGATGCTGCTTACCTGAGTGCTGTTTTGTTCACCTCAGGTGTTGATTACCATGCTATTGGCATGCAGGCTGGTCAGCAGGCGGTAGATATTTTAAAGGGTAAAAAACCAGCAAGCATTCAGGTTGCTAAGCCTCAAAAGGCAAGCATTGCTGTTAATGATGATATGGCAAGACTTCTGGGCATTGACCCCGAGGTGATCAAGGCTCTTGCAAGTAACGGAGCCAACTAGCGTTTTAGGAGGAAGGTATGAAAAAAGGAAGCTATTTAATACTGTTAGTGCTTGCAGGCTTCGTTTTGGTGGCTTGTCGTTCGACAGCTAGTCCTCGTAAGGTTAACCAATCTCATGTTAACATCGGTATTTTACAATACATGGAACATGATTCGCTGACGGCAGCTCGTCGAGGCTTTGAAGCGCAATTAAAGGCAGCGGGCTATACTAAGGGAGACAAGCTGAGCCTTCATTATCAAAATGCACAGGGCGACCAAGCTAATTTACAGACGATTTCAGAGCAGCTAGTGAAGCAAAATGATTTGATCTTGGCGATTGCGACACCGGCAGCGCAAGCCTTAGCGACCGTCTCATCAGATAGACCAATTGTTTTTACAGCAGTAACAGATCCTATCTCAGCAGGCTTAGTGGATAGGATCAAAAAGCCTGGTGGCTTGATAACAGGAACAAGTGACCAGGCGCCGATTGCAAAGCAAATTGACTTGTTAGCCCAAGCCTTGCCAGAGGCCAAAACTATTGGCATTTTATACACAGCTAGTGAACGTAATGCTGAGGTGCAGGTAAAGGAAGCTGAAACGCTACTGACCAAGGTTGGTTATAGGGTTATTAAAAAGGGAATTGCCACTTCAAATGATGTGCAAGATACTGCTGCAAGCTTGATGAGAGCAGTAGACGCGCTTTTTGTACCGACAGATAATACCGTTGCTTCAACCATGACAATGCTGGGTGAGCTGTCATTGGCTAATAAGGTTCCAATTATTGGTGGCTCAACGGATATGGTTGATGCAGGTGGGCTCTTGACCTATGGTATCGACTACGAGAGCCTTGGTAGACAGGCTGGAGAAATGGCCATTAAGATTTTAAGAGGACAGGATCCAGCAAGCCTAGCAGTGGAGTACCCAAAAACAGTCAAGCTACATATCAATCAAGCAATGGCAGACAAGCTAGCGATTGATACTTCCACATTATCAGTTGACTAAATTGCTAGGTTAAAGGCTAAATGACTGATCTCTAGCCAGCTGGCTAAATGACAAAGTCTTAACCAGTTAGCTTAGCTTACTATTAACGATTCATATGACAAAAAAGGAGAAATCATGTCACTCATTTTATCGAGCTTATCACAGGGCTTATTGTGGTCTATTATGGCAATTGGTGTTTACCTGACATTTCGTATTTTAGATATTGCCGATTTAACTGCAGAAGGTTCCTATCCGCTTGGGGCAGCTATTTGTGCAACGGGTATTGTATCAGGTGTTTCTCCCTTGCTGGCTACGTTTTTAGCTTTTATTGGAGGCTTGCTGGCAGGCCTTGTCTCAGGATTAGTTCACACCAAATTAAAAATACCAGCCTTACTAACAGGAATTATCACTCTGACAGGCTTGTATTCTGTGAATCTAAAGGTGCTAGGAAGAGCCAATGTGGCTTTATTACGTCAAAGAACTTTAGTTACCCAGCTCTATGATCTAGGCTTTACCAAGCTTGCAGCGGTGCTAATTATGGGCTTTGTCTTTGTGACCATTGTGATTTTTTTATTAGCCCTGCTGATGAAAACTCAGCTTGGCCTAGCTCTGCGATCGACCGGAGACAATAATCCAATGAGTGAAGCCAATGGTATCAAAACAGATCAGATGAAAATCATGGGGTATATGCTATCTAACGGTTTGATTGCCCTATGTGGTGCCTTGCTTTGTCAGAATAATGGCTATGCAGATTTAAATGCTGGTGTTGGGACAATTGTTATTGGGCTGGCTTCGATTATCATTGCTGAGGTGATGATTAGGCAGCTAAGCATTGGCTGGCGCTTAGCTTCCATTGTTTTAGGCTCTATTGTTTATCGCTTAATTATTCTAGCTATCCTAGCCATTCCCGGTATGGATGCAGATTTGGTTAAGCTTTTTTCAGCCATGCTATTGGCAGCTGTTCTTTTTGTGCCAGAATTACAGCAAAGGCTTCGCCTTCGAAAAACAAGTTTAGGATAGGAGAAATCATGTCAGCAATATTATCAATTAAGGCTATTCACAAAACATTTGAAGCAGGTACGATTAACGAAAATCATGTCTTGAGAGGCTTATCTTTGGACATTGAGGAGGGGGATTTTATCTCGGTTATCGGTGGGAATGGCGCTGGAAAATCCACATTAATGAATACTCTAGCAGGCACTCTGGCTTTTGATCAGGGCGATATTCTTTTAGAGGGAAAATCAATCAAGCATTTATCAGCCGCTAAGCGTGCCAAGGACATCAGTCGAGTGTTTCAAGACCCTAAGATGGGAACCGCTTCACGCTTGACCATTGAGGAAAATATGGCTATTGCTTACCGCCGAGGGAAATCAAGGGGGCTAGGCTGGGGCGTTAAAGAAAGAGAGCGCCAGATCTATCGTCAGGCCTTGCAGGAATTAGGCCTAAATCTGGAAAACCGTCTTAAGGCCGAGACACAGTTTTTATCAGGAGGGCAAAGACAAGCCTTGACCCTGTTAATGGCTTCCTTAGCAAAGCCTAAGGTCTTGTTGCTAGATGAGCATACCGCAGCTCTTGATCCTAAGACCAGTACAATGGTAATGGCTTTGACAAAGCAGCTTGTTGAGACACATGGCTTGACAACCCTGATGATTACCCATAATTTGGAAAATGCTATTGCTTATGGTAATCGTCTGGTCATGCTCCATCAAGGTAATATTGTGGTGGATATTAAGAGAGAAGAGAAGGCCAAGCTGACGGTTGACCACTTGATGGCACTCTTTCACCAAAATAGTGGTCATACGCTCCTTGATGATGCACTTGTTTTGGGATAGGCTAGGTGAGGGTTAGCTCTGTTTTCAAATAGCAGCCATAATGAAAAGGCTTAAAGCCAACGCTTCTAGAAACGCTAGCTCAAGCCTTGTTATAATACTTAGGAGATTTTTCTAAGAGTGATAAAGCCATGATGACGTCTATTGTAGTCAAAGGATTTGTTTCGGATGCGATAAGCCTCATTTTCCACAATTTCAATTGCCTTATTCAGCTGCTGAATGGTAATCGCCTCATCAATCTCATGAAAAGCAGTGCTATAATAATCCTCACTAACACGTTGATTGCGGTCTTTATAGGTATTTTTATGCTCTGTTAAAATGGCCTTAGCCTCAGCACGTTTTGCAATGGTATCTATAATACCTTGACCATATGCTCTAGCCTCTTGAAGGATTGACAGCATATTGTCTAGAGAATATGCGTTTGCTAAGCGGCTGACAAAGCTATCAGCGACCTCAGGACTTAAATTAATACCATCTAAGTGATAAATCATCTCTGGGTGTAGCTTTAGGTAATACTGCAATTCGCGGAACAAAAGCGCTGGAATTTTCGACGAATCCCTATATGGATTGAGCTGAATCTCCTGACTATGTAGCCTATTGATAAAATCGTCCTTGAACTGCTTAATAGCATCGTAGTCTGATTTTTCTAGCTCTGCTTTAATATTGGCTAGAATCTGGGCGTCTGAATAACGACGATAGCTTGATAGTGAAGCAGCAGGCCTACTAGTATTGGAATTTCGAGAAGCTTCTGCTCTTCTAGTCTCTTTGCTTGGTGTTTGCTGCTTATTTGACTGAGTCTCCTGCTCGGTTAGTCGTAGCTCAGGGTGTAAACGACTAATATTGTTAAGAAATTGGTTAACCTCATATTCTGATGAAAACTTTAGCCTAGGTCTGGCCTTGACCTTCTCAATAGCCTTGTCAATAATCCTTTTCCCGTACCTTTTGAGATTACTGTCAGACTGGATCAAATAAAGATTAACATGTAAGTGATCTTGACTATCCGCCTTAGATAAGCTGTTACCAAGGCCAAGGCTTCCTAAGAGCGTAGCTAGTAACAGCAGGTGTTTTACTAGACTACGCTGAACAATATTGTGACGACTAAGCATAAGTTATTTTCCCATTCTATTGTAATATACCAGAAAATGTTATCAAAATAAAGATAAGATGTCAATGTCATTAATGGTGGTTAATCTTTAATTAATGGTCGTTAATCTAGTATATCAGAGAGCTAGCTTAGGCTGGCAGTGGTCATTCTGTGCGTCTTGGTACGAAATGCCCAAGCAGATGCAGCTCACTAGAATGATCAATAGCCTCAACACAAAGCCCTTACAGCTTGACACAAGCTGTAAGGGGCTTTGTTGTATTAACAGATAACTCAAATCCTTGCTTTTTATAATAAATCTAAGGTTTTTAGCTTGTCATCAATCATGTGCAGAACGGTTGCCAAATCCTCTGGGTTTTGCACGAAATCAAGCTTGTTTCCATCAATCTTCATCTTAGGTGAAACGTCATATTGCTCATACCAGCTTGGGTATTCACCATGTACCTGATGGTAATAGGCTTCTAAGTCAGGATTGTCGTCAACCTGCTCAAAACGTCTGCCGCGCTTTTCAATGCGCTCTAGCATCTTCTCAAAGGAGACATCAATATAAATCAGCAGATCAGGCCGTTTTTAAGGCATTCCTTCAAGCTCCTCTAGCATATTGGCTAAGAGCTCTTGGTAAATTTCAAGCTCTGTCTTGGTAACATTTCCATTTTTATAGTTAAGTGTCAAGAAGAGCTCATCTTCAAAGATTGAGCGGTCAAGAATATTATTGTCTGCCTGGTAGGCTTCTTTAATAGATTTGAAGCGCTTGTTCAAAAAGAAAATTTGTAGTAAAAAGGCATATTTTTTAGGGTCTTGGTAATACAGATCAAGAACAGGATTGTTATCAACAGCCTCGTAAAATACCTCTGTTCCTAAATGCTCACCCAGTGCAGCAGCAAGGGAACTCTTGCCTGCGCCGATTGTTCCAGCTAATACAATCAACATGTTTCTCCTTCTATGTAGTCTTAGTGTATTTGTGCAAAAATCGTTTCAACCTCAGCTAAGGTTTTAGCGCGTGAAACGGCACTGCGAATTTTGGCAGCGCCTGCTGTCCCTCGCAGGTAATGAGGGGCTAACCCACGAAATTCACGAACAGCAATAGCTTCTCCCTTGAGCCTGATGAGGCGCTTGAGATGGTCTTTAGCAATATCTAGCTTTTTAGCAAAGGGCAGCTCTGGCAAAACCTCTCCTGTCTCAAAGAAGTGATTAATTTGGGTGAAGAGATAAGGGTTGTTCATAGCTGCACGGCCAATCATGACCGCATCTACACCAATCTCCTCAATCATGAACCTAGCGTCCTGAACAGTTCTGACATCTCCATTTCCAATAAATGGAATCCTGGTAATAGCTCTTGAGACGCGTGCAAGGGTTTCATGGTCACAGGTGCCAGTATACATCTGCTCACGAGTACGGCCATGCATGGCAAGAGCTGACACACCAGCAGCTTCAGCAGCCAAGGCATTCTCAACAGCTAGTGAGCTGTCTGCCCAGCCGGTACGCATTTTGACAGTCAGTGGAATGTCTAAAACAGAGGTTACCTCCTGAATGATATGGTAAATCTTATCAGGATCGCGAAGCCACTTGGCACCTGCTTCATTTTTAACCACCTTGTTAACAGGACAGCCCATATTGATGTCAACAATGTCAGCCTTGGTATGGCTCTGGATAAAATCAGCCGCACGCTTTAGTCCTTCAGCGTCACCGCCAAATAGTTGGATTGACATGGGGTGCTCATTGTCATCAATATGAAGCATATGCAGGGTTTTTTCGTTATTATAGAGAAGTCCCTTTTCAGAAATCATTTCCATGACAACAAGGCCTGCACCAAATTCCTTGGCAATCGTGCGAAAGGCCGAATTGGTCACACCAGCCATAGGTGCAAGCACTGTACGGTGAGGGATTTCCACATGACCAATCCTAAAGGGTGAGTTAAGCCTTGTCATTGATCAGCACCTCCAAATCAGTTTGGTCAAATTGGTACTTGGTGCCACAAAATTGGCAAACAATTTCAGCCCCCTTATCCTCGTTTAGCATTGTCAACAGGTCAGCTTTAGGGAGGCTCATTAGGGCTGACGCAAAGCGCTCTCTTGAGCAGTCACACTGAAAGCTCAGCTGCTCTTCAGCTAATCGCTTGTAAGGCTCTTCACCATAAATAGCTGCTAACAGAGCGTCTATATGATTTTCCGACGCTAGAAGGGTTGAAATCGCAGGCATTTCCTGAATGCGCTTCTCATAGTGGCTAATCTCTTCGACAGAAGCTCCAGGCAGCACCTGCAGCATAAAGCCGCCAGCAACCTTGACCTTGTCCTCTTGATCTAGAAGCACATTAAGGCCGACAGCAGATGGTGTCTGCTCAGACTCTGTCAAGTAGTAGGCCAGATCCTCACCAATCTCACCGGTAATCAAGGGTGTTGTAGAGGTGTAGGGATTGCCTGTTCCATAGTCCGTAATTGTCACAAAGTGTCCCTGTCCCATAAAAGGACCAACCAGTACTTCTCCAGTTGCTGTTTTTTTGATATCAACACCGGGATTTTGAATATAGCCCTTGACATGCCCTTTTGTGTCAGCAACAGAAATAATATGCCCAAAGGAGGAATCGCCAATAACCTTGACAGTAACCTTACTATCTCCTTTTTGGTTGGCAGCTAGAATCTGATTGGCAATCAAGGTACGACCAAGTGCAACCGTTGAAGATGATAAGGTATGATGCCTTTCCTGAGCATATCGAACAGTTTCGGTGCAATCCAAAACATAGGCCCTGAAGGCACCGGAGGCAGAAATTGTTTTAATTAGTTTATCCATAATTTCTATTATAGCATAATGAACAAGGCTTGTGCTGGTTGCTTTAGAGGAAAGCTGCTTGAAAATAGAGAAACACTATTTGGTTAATAATAGCAGCTCTATAAAGCCACTTAAAAACAGAGCAGTGCTAACAAATGGTAGTATTCTTGTCCTTAGCACGCAGTAAGCTAATCACCTAAGTCAGTACAATCAAACAAGCATCAAAAAACAGCTCCGATAGGTTGATTAAAGGAAGAAATGATAAAAGAGTTATTTCGTAATGCTTTGCTGATAATGAGCAAGGTAATCATGTGGTGTCGTATCAGTGTACTTTTTGAAGGTTTTCAAAAAATGGGTGGTATCGTAGAAATAAAGGAGCTTAGCCACTTCTCCAGCTGGTACTCCTCTTCGTAAAAGTAGCTTGGCTTCTTGTACTTTTTCCTTCAAAATATAGGTCTGCAACGAAATAGAAGAATACATTTTAAAAACAGCTCGTAAATGTGACTCTGAGATATAAAGATGCTTAGCAATATCTGATACCTTTAATTTTGAATAAAGGTGCTTATCGACGTAATATAAAATACTATTATAAATTTGCTGCTTATCAGAAACACTTTTGTTAGTCAATGATTCTGAGAGGCTAATAATAGCAGCTGCTCTTATTTGAAGCACCTTAAGGAGATCTGTAGCTTTTTCAGTTAGGTTCATAAAATGCTTAATGCGCTCGTAGTTTTTGGCAACATCAGTATTTTCAGTAAAGCTTAGTTCAAGCAGCTTAATAAAATAAATAATAGAAAGATTTTTTTCAGCTCTTAATGCGGGAATAGAAGAGGAGACGACATCTGATGAAGGGATACAATTGATTTCGTGCTTTAATAGCTCTGTATTACCCAGCTTGACTAAATCAATAATATGATTCAAATAATTTAAGACAGCTGGCACATGAAATGACGGGGTATTTTCCAATTCGAGATTAGCTATAATATGAGGATCCTCCCAGATTAGCTGGGCTTCCTCCAGTAAATCATTAATGCTTTGCTGGCAGCTCATTTCAAAGTTGGTGTCAAAAAAGGCATCAACAGCTATCAAAAGGCTTCGAATATGAGAAGCAGGAAAATGAGGAATGGTAGAGATATAGCCAACTAGCTCTTTTTTTGACTTATCAGGATAGCGCTTCAAGAAGCTATCGGCTAATTCCTCCTTATAGCTATCCTGAAAGAAAGAGGTGTAAAAAGGCCCAATGAAAATAAACTTGTCACCAATAGGAAACATTAGAGAGGATTCCTCAAGCGTTCCCTCATAACAAGTGAGCTCAGTATTACTAGGAATATCTAATGTTTTAATTAATTCATAGTAGGGGAATCGACGCTCCTCGTCATCATAAGCCTGAAGGAGCTCAAGATTTTGAGAAAGCACTAAAACAGGTAATTGTGATAGGTTATGCAAATGTACTGACCCCCAAAAGTTGGACACGACATATTAGTGAAAGGATTTAGTTCTGTATTGCACAGGGCTAAGTCCTTTTAGCTTTGCTTTAATGCGTTTGTTGTTGTAGTAAAAAATGTAATCTGTAATAGCTTGTTCAAGCTCATTAAGGGATTGATAAGTTGTCTCAAGGCCGTAAAACATCTCAGATTTGAGAATACCAAAGAAGGACTCCATCATCCCATTATCTGGACTATTTCCCTTGCGAGACATGGATGGACGAATGCCTTTAGTCTCCAAAAAGTGATGATAAGACTGATGTTGATATTGCCAGCCTTGATCGCTGTGGAGAATCGTTCCATTGTACGAATCCGCTGGAAAAGCCTTCTCAAGCATGGTTTGTACTTGCTTCAAGTCAGGCGATCGAGACAGGGTGAAATCAATAATCTCACTGTTATAGCCGTCAAGAACAGGCGATAGATAGAGTTTCCCCTCAGGTAAGGTAAATTCCGTCACATCGGTATAGCACTTCTCGTAGGGCTTAGAACCTTCAAACTGACGTTTAATCAGATTATCAGCCTTTTTGCCAACCTCACCTTTGTAAGAAGAATACTTGCGCTTACGACGGATACGAGCTTTTAAGCCCATGACAGTCATCAAACGTTGTACTTTTTTGTGATTGACGATAAAACCACGATTTCTTAGTTCCAGATGAATGCGACGATAGCCATAATTGCCATGATGTTCATCATAGATGCCTTGAATGAGCTCCTTTAAGTCCATGTCCTTATCTTCTTGAGCTAGTTGCTTGACTTGATAATAATAGGTTGACCGCGATAAATCAAGGATTTCAAGCAAAGTTGCTAGAGAAAATTGACCGATTAATTCTTGGATGATTTCTGTTGCTCTTTGAGCTTTGCTTCGTCCCTCAACCGGTATTCTCTCAGCTTTTTTAGCACAGCATTCTCCGCTCTAAGGTAGTCTAATTCTTTTTGGAGTCGCTCCAACTCTGTCATTTGTTCTAAAGTCTTCTTTGGTTGACGTCCCATCTTTGGTGGCCTCCCTCTTCTTTTCTCAAGAATAGTATAGCCGTTTTTCTTGTATTGCGCTATCCACCTTGAAAGCATACTAGAATTTGGTAAAGCATAGTCTAAGGACGTCTGTTTTTGAGATTGACCATCAATCAGAACTTTATCTATTATCTCTTGCTTCAGTTCTGGAGAATAATAACTATTCTTACCTTTTTGGACAATGGCTAACCCATACCTGTCAATCAGGCGAATCATGTATTTGAGGTCAGATTCTGCAATACTAAACTTTTCTGATAAGCATTTAATGGACTTTCCAATGTGCCGTAGCTCATAGATTTGAACCTTGTCTTCATAACTCAATGTCATAAAAATAGCCCCCCAATTGTTAGATTTTATGTCTAACTTTTGGGGGGCAGTTCAGTCTGACAGAAGGGTATTTTTGATTGTTACCAATCAAAAAGCCACAGGCTGGGTAGCTGTGGCAGGTCTGTTATATCAGGAGCTGCTTTAAGGCTGGCGTTCTGTCTGCTCGATTGTCTCCTGCTTTTCTTTGCCCTCATTGAGGAGAGCTTGAATGATGCTTTGGTCGCGCAGCTTGACAGAATCATTAATGGTTTCTGCTGATTTGATAATGGCTGCTTCCAGCTGAGCTCGCTCCTTGCGTCCTTGATCAATGGCAGCAATGATGCCGTTGTTCTGGGCAACTAGACTTTCTGCTAGTGCTGTCACTGAGGTCAACGAAATCGTTGGGCTTTGAGCTGTCCGCTCAAGGTTTGGAATCGCTTCCTTGCTTGTCTCAGCTAGCATTTGTAGGGCAGCGTTGTTGGCATTGACAATGGCGTCTGCGGTCATTCCAGACTTGACAGACTGCTGCATGATACCTAGCTGAGCAATAGATAATTTCATGGTTGGAATGGTATTGCGTCGCAGCATGCCTAGCTTTTGTCGCATGTCAGAGGACACCTTGACGAGGTTACGCATTTGCGGTGTTGTTGCCCAAGCCACATAGAGTCGACTAAGGTATTCGGTGTGCTGCTGCTCAAGGGTATTGAGCACCTCTGTTGTCCTAGCCAATAGGTCAGATTGCACCTGATACTCTGGTGTTGTCGTGTCAAGTACTGCAAGCTCCTGCTGCAAGGTAAGGGCGCGGCTAGAGGTTTCCTTTTGACTAGCTTCAAGAAAGGCAATCACACCAACCAGATTTTCAATCGACTTGGTATTGTCCTCAATCAAGAGCTCTGCGGCTACAATATTACGAGCAAGCGTGTCTTCTTGCTTGACAACAGCTGCAGCCATACCGTCCATTTTTTGCTCAATGGTCTGAGAATCAAAGTAAAATTCCTGAAGCGTGTTCTTGCTTTGTTTGAATAGCTTTTGCAAAAGCGTTGGCTTTTTTTCAAGCTCAGCAGCGGTCGCTTCCTTATATTTGGCAATAAAACCATTAAGCTCACGATTGGTGTTTTTGAGGAGCTCGTCAACCTGTGGAATTTGTAATTTCTTTTGCTCAGCTAGAATATGATTAACAGTAGCATTAACTCCTTCAACGGCTGCTTGACCAAAATCAAGTAAGGCATTTTGGTCCTCCATAAAGGTATCAACAAGTGCTGGTGCCTTTGCAGTGATAGCCTGCTGCTGCTCAGGACTCAGCTTTTCGTAGAAAGAAATTTGTCCAGTAGTATTGGTTGGTAGCTTAGTGATAATATCGGTGGTTTTATCTGTTTTAGTGATAGCATTATTAGCGATCTGGTCAATATCAAAGTGAAATTCTGCCATAATAGCTCCTTTATCAGTTGGTAGTGTTAGCCTCGCTAGCTTGAGCAGAGCCCTTCATCATGCGCAGACTAACATCAAAATCCTTTAGCTCACTTTCGTTAAGCTTCCTTAGGGTCTCATCAAGGTCCAGGTCAAATTGTTGGATAGCCTCAAGAGCCTGCTGCAAGCGCTCATCAGCATTGTAATAATTTTTAGGTGTTTCTTTGATTTTTAGGTAGCCCTGCAAAATGTCTTGAAACCTGCGCATATTAGCCTCATGGAGTGCTAAGAGTTCCTCGTGATTATCAGCTCCCTTGATTTTTTCTAAAATCGAGTGGTGGTCAGCCTGGATATTGTCATAATAGTGACGTAGCTCGGGCGCCTTATAAATGGGGTCAGCTGCCTGCTCCTTTAGGCTTTCAGCCTTCAGATTTGCTGCGATTTGAATCTTTTCGAGCTGTAGCTGCACATCGCTTTCCACGTCATTAGCCTTTTTGGTCACACGACGGTAAATGCTAATATCCATGTGTTCCTTGAGGTGACCGCTTTCTTTTTTGATTTCACTCAATTGCGGCAGTAGCTGCTTGGCTAAAATGGCATACTGTGTAAAATCTTCCTTAGCCAGATAATGATCAAGGAGCTTAACCTTTCGGTCGGCAAGCTGAATAGTTGCCTTTAAATCCTCCAAGCGTTTCTCAAGTGTTGCCGTTTTTAAGCGAGCCTGACGGTTCGAATAGCGATAAGCAGCATAACCAACACCCAGCGCTGCAAAAATCAGAACAGCTTTGTCAATATTTTCTACAACTCCTACTAAAATCGCGAAGCCTATCAGCCAGCCAAACCAGCTAAAGCCCTTTCTTCGTCGAGATACTTGGTAATATTTTCGTGACATGTAAAACTTCCTTTGTACTTTTTATCACAGTAAACAATCAATTAGTTCTATTTTACCTTAAAAATGTGATTTCTTAAAGGAAAGATTAGCAGATTTAGCATTATTTTCCTTCAAAGACTGGTCTTGCTTGCTTTTTAGTGAAATGTTTGCTTTCTGCCTGTTTTCAGAAAAAAGCATTTGCCATTTGATATTTTTTCTTAATAATACCAAGGAAAGATAGCAGAAAACCACATTTTTTGCTATAATGAGGTGTAACAGACACTTGCAGGTGAGAGTCCTGCCACATTTATCAAGAAAGGTGGGGGCTCTCTTTCTTTGTTGAGATGAGCCTATATCGAAGATATGACATCAGTAGTAGTAGTTGGTACCCAGTGGGGTGACGAAGGTAAGGGTAAGATCACTGACTTTTTATCCTCAGATGCAGAAGTGATTGCACGTTACCAAGGTGGTGACAATGCAGGACATACCATTGTTATTGATAACAAGAAATTCAAGCTGCACCTGATTCCATCAGGTATTTTCTTCCCAGAAAAGATTTCTGTGATTGGAAATGGTGTGGTTGTCAATCCAAAATCCTTGGTTAAGGAGCTTGCTTACCTGCATGAGGAGGGCGTGACCACAGACAATTTGCGCATTTCTGATCGTGCTCATGTCATTTTGCCATACCATATCAAGCTTGACCAGCTTCAAGAGGAAGCAAAGGGTGACAATAAAATCGGTACCACCATCAAGGGCATCGGTCCAGCCTATATGGATAAGGCAGCACGTGTTGGTATCCGTATTGCAGACCTGTTAGACAGGGATATTTTTGCTGAGCGCTTAAAGACGAATCTGGCTGAGAAAAATCGTCTTTTTGAGAAAATGTATGACAGCGCACCGATTGCATTTGACGAGATTTTTGAAGAATACTATGCTTATGGTCAAGAGATCAAAAAATATGTGACAGACACATCTGTTATTTTGAACGACGCTCTTGATGCGGGCAAGCGTGTCCTTTTTGAGGGAGCTCAAGGGGTTATGCTTGATATTGATCAGGGAACCTATCCATTTGTCACCTCATCTAATCCAGTTGCAGGCGGTGTGACCATTGGTTCAGGAGTCGGACCAAGCAAAATCAACAAGGTTGTTGGAGTATGTAAGGCCTATACTAGTCGCGTTGGTGATGGACCATTCCCTACCGAGTTATTTGACGAGGTTGGTGAGCGCATTCGTGAGATTGGTCATGAGTATGGAACAACCACTGGTCGTCCACGTCGCGTTGGCTGGTTTGATTCTGTTGTGATGCGTCATAGCCGTCGTGTGTCAGGCATTACCAATCTATCACTTAACTCTATTGATGTGCTATCAGGCCTTGAGACTGTAAAAATCTGTGTCGCTTATGACCTTGATGGTAAGCGCATTGATCATTACCCAGCAAGCCTTGAGCAGCTAAAACGCTGCAAACCGATTTATGAAGAGCTTCCAGGCTGGTCAGAGGATATTACCGGTGTTCGCAGCCTTGAGGATCTCCCAGAAAATGCTCGCAACTATGTTCGTCGTATTGGCGAACTGGTTGGTGTTCGTATCTCAACCTTCTCAGTAGGTCCAGGACGTGAGCAAACCAATATCCTTGAATCTGTTTGGGCAACTATCTAAGCTGTCTATTGTGATAGCACCAGCCTTAGCTGAATATTAACGAAAACACGAGCAATCCTAAGGAAGGTTATCCGGAGGAGCTGCTCATGTTTTTTAGGTATAGGGCTTTTAAGATTAAAAATAGCAATGGATATGATGATTGAGAAAGATTTGCTGATAATCCACCAGATCCTCTGGGTGATAAGCGACAGCATCAGCCATGTCATAGCTTCTGCCTAGCAATTTGTATTTGTTTTCACCAAACTGGTGAAAGGGAAGTAGCTGCACCTGATTAATGTTTAGCTGATTGAAAAGCTCAGAAAATGCCTTGGCGTCCTCCAAAGAATCGTTGAAATTCGGAATGACAGGGATACGCAAGACGACTTCCTTGCCCATCTCAAAGGCGTAGTGGATATTTTAATGATCAGGTCATTTCGCACCCCGGTGACCTTGGTGTGCTTTAGGCGATTATAGTGCTTCAAATCGGTATAAATAAAGTCTACATAGTTGATCAGCTCAGCAAATTGCTCGTGCTTAGCAAAGGCTGTCGTTTCGATAGCTGTGTGTAGCCCTTCTGCCTTAGCAGCCTTTAGAAGCGCTAAGGCAAAGTCAAATTGAGCAAAGATTTCACCGCCAGACAAGGTCATACCACCGCCAGATTCCTCGTAAAAATCAAGATCCTTTAAAACCTCAGCAATAATCTCTTCAACCGTCTTTTCCTGACCAACGATTTCTGTCTTTAGTCCATCTGTGCTTAGCATTTTTTCGGGTAACGTTTTTTGTGATTCGGGATTGGCACACCAGGGACAGCGTAAGGGACACCCCTTGAGAAATACAGTTGTGCGAATGCCTGGTCCATCGTGTATGCTAAAATGCTGGATATTAAATACAATGCCTTTTGTCGTCATAGCGAGACTTCCTTTCGTTCTAGGACTATCATAACAGATAAACGTAAATAAATCAATTACGAACGAAAGTTATTTTTGCTTTTCATTTACCGCCATAATTGTTACAATGGAAAGGAGGTAAATTATGAATCGTTTAGAAAAAATTATCCAATTAGTATTTCAAAAGAAAAAAATAGATGTTAATACTTTATCTGAGCAGCTACAGGTCTCCAAGGTAACCATTCGTAAGGATTTAGACAAGCTTGAAAGTAAGGGGCTGCTGCGTCGTGTGCATGGCTATGCGGTGCTCAATAGTGGTGATGATTTGAATGTGCGCCTGTCCTATAATTATAACATCAAAAGGCGGATTGCTGAAAAGGCTGCCGAGCTGGTGCAGGACAACGATACTATCATGATTGAGTCAGGATCGACCTGTGCCCTGTTGGCAGAGGTGCTCTGTCAAACCAAACAAAACATCAAAATCATCACCAACTCCTGCTTTATTGCAAGCTACATTCGTCAGTATAGTAGCTGTCAGCTTATCCTGCTGGGGGCTACTATCAGCCTAATTCTGAGGTGACCGTAGGCCCACTTTTAAAGGAAATGATTTCGCTTTTTCATGTGGATCGTGTTTTTGTTGGGACAGATGGCTTTGATCCGGCAATTGGCTTTATGGGGAAGGATATGATGCGCTCAGAGGGCGTCCGTTACATGGCAGAGGCTTCTGAGGAGCTTATTATCCTGACAGATTCTAGCAAGCTTAGCAAACCCAGTCTGGTTCATCAGCTATCGCTTGAGGCTGTTGACCGTATGATCACAGATGAGCAATTGGAGGCAAGCACCTATAAGCTCCTGCAAGAGCATGGTATTGCCATTGACTTTATATCGTAGCGTAGGGAACTCAAATGAAAGAAGGACGTAAACGCCTGCTTGCCAAGGTTGCCTACCTGCATTATGTGCAGGGCAAAAGCCAAACCGCTATTTCAAAGCAAATGAATATTTACCGAACAACGGTCTGTCGCATGCTTGCCAAGGCTAGGGCTGAAGGCATTGTGCGTATCGAGATAGCTGATTATGATGCTAATTTGTTTGCCTTGGAGGAGTATGTTCGTCAAAAATATGGCTTAGAAAAGCTTGATATTGTATCCAATCAAATGGAAGATAGCCCTAGTGATACCTTGGTAAAGGTGGCCAAAACAGCAGCCGAGGTTTTGCGCAGTACGGTCAAGGATGGTGATAAGATTGGCTTATCGTGGGGGGCAACGCTGTCAAGTCTGATTGACGAGCTGGATCCTAAAGTAATGAAGGATATTATGGTGTGTCCCTTGGCTGGTGGTCCTAGTCATATCAATGCCAAGTTTCATGTGAATACTCTGGTTTATCGCTTAGCAAGGATCTTTCATGGCAATAGCTCCTTTATCAATGCTATGGTGGTTCAGAAGGACAAGCAGCTAACCAGAGGGATTTTGCAGTCCAAGTATTTTGAAGAAACCCTGACCTATTGGAACCATCTTGACCTTGCTCTGGTCGGTATTGGAGGAGAGCCAAATGGTCATCAGACCAGTCAGTGGCGTGATTTGTTGACTGATAAGGACTATAAGCAGCTGGCAGATGACAAAGCTGTTGGTGAGGTCTGCTGTCGCTTTTTTGATCAGGAGGGGCATAGTGTTCATCAGGAATTGCAAGACAGAACGATAGGCATTTCACTGGAACAGCTCGCGCGTGTGCCTAAGACAATAGCTGTTGCTGTTGGTCAAGCTAAGGCCAAGGCTATTTTAGCGGCTTTAAAGGCTAAATTTATCAATTACCTCATCACCGATAAGGCTACTATCATGGCTGTCTTGGCTTTGGATCAGGATCAGACAGCTGACACCTATCTCTCATAGCAATAGCTTAATCAGAAGACGATTGTTTTCTGATTTTTTTGTGACCAAAAATCTTGCAAAGCATCACTTTTGCACAATAGTGCTAAAAAATAAATACAGCACACAATATATTGACGAAGGAAGTAAAAATGATAAAATGAACTTATCAAAGAAATGTAAACGATTACAAACGCAAGCTGTTTTTTTACGAAAAAAGCAAGGGTAATCCTTACATGAGCACGTCACAAAGGAGAAACAAATGGAATTAATTGTACCAGACCAAATCATCATGGGGTTAATCCTAAATGCAGGAGATGCAAAGCAGCATATCTATCAAGCCCTAAAGCTGGCTAAGGCTAAAGACTATGAGGCTAGTGACAAGGAGTTAGCCTTAGCTGATGATGCTTTATTAGAGGCGCATAATTTGCAGACACAATTTTTAGCTCAGGAGGCTAGCGGGGCAAAGGCAGACATTACAGCCTTGTTTGTCCATTCTCAGGATCACTTGATGACAACTATTACAGAAATCAATTTTATCAAAGAAATCATTGAGCTTCGTAAGGAATTAGCAGAAAACTAAAGATCATATCAAAAGGAGGACGTTATGATTAAAATTGGCTTATTTTGTGCAGCAGGCTTTTCAACAGGCATGCTTGTGAACAACATGAAGGTGGCTGCTGAGAAAAAGGGCATTGCTTGTGAGATTGAAGCCTACTCACAAGGAAAGCTGGCAGACTATGCACCAGCTATTGATGTTGCCCTCTTAGGTCCACAGGTGGCTTATACCTTGGATAAGTCAGAGGTTATCTGTAAGGAAAACGGCATTCCAATAGCTGTTATCCCAATGGCTGATTATGGTATGCTAGATGGTGATAAGGTGCTTGACTTAGCGCTCAGCTTGATAAAGGAATAGGAGCTTGGTCATGGCTAATATGAATGCTCAAAAAATCATTGCACCGATTATGCGGTTTGTTAATATGCGTGGCATTATCGCTCTAAAGGACGGTATGCTGGCGATTTTACCCTTGACGGTTGTCGGAAGTCTTTTTCTTATTGCAGGTCAGATTCCCTTTCAGGGGGTCAATGACGCTATAGCGAGTGTCCTTGGGGCAGACTGGACAGAGCCATTTATGCAGGTTTATCAGGGTACCTTTGCTATTATGGGCTTGATTTCCTGCTTTTCGATTGGCTATTCCTACGCTAAAAATTCGGGTGTGGAGCCACTGCCAGCAGGTGTGCTATCATTGTCAGCCTTCTTTATCCTGCTAAGGTCCTCTTATGTGCCAAAAAAGGGTGAGGCTATTGGTGATGCCATTAGTAAGGCTTGGTTTGGTGGTCAAGGGATTATTGGTGCCATCATTATTGGCTTGGTGGTTGGTGCGATTTATACAGCCTTTATTCGTCGTCATATCGTCATCAAAATGCCAGAGCAGGTGCCGTGGGCCATTGCCAAGCAATTTGAAGCGATGATTCCAGCCTTTGCAATCTTTATCCTGTCAATGCTTGTTTATATCATTGCAAAGCTAGTGACAGGTGGCGGCACCTTTATTGAAATGATTTACGCTGTGATTCAGGTGCCTCTACAGGGCTTGACTGGCTCTCTTTACGGTGCGATTGGTATTGCCTTTTTCATCTCCTTCCTATGGTGGTTTGGTGTGCATGGGCAATCAGTGGTCAATGGTATCGTGACAGCGCTGCTCTTGTCAAATCTAGATGCTAACAAGGCCTTGTTAGCAGCAGGTGATTTGTCTTTGGCTAAGGGTGCTCATATTGTGACGCAGCAATTTTTAGATTCTTTCTTAATTTTATCAGGCTCAGGTATTACCTTTGGCTTAGTGATTGCCATGATTTTTGCAGCCAAATCAAAGCAGTACAAGGCTCTAGGCAAGGTAGCAGCCTTTCCGGCTCTCTTTAATGTTAATGAACCGGTAGTCTTTGGCTTTCCAATTGTGATGAACCCAGTGATGTTTCTGCCATTTATTTTGGTGCCAGTTGTTGCGGCTCTGATTGTTTATGGCTCTATTGCGATTGGGTTTATGCAGCCATTTGCAGGTGTAACACTTCCTTGGTCTACACCGGCTATTATCTCAGGCTTTATGGTTGGTGGCTGGCAGGGGGCTCTTGTTCAGGCTTTGATTCTTGTCTTGTCAACCGTTATTTACTTCCCATTCTTTAAGGTTCAGGATAATATTGCTTATCAAAATGAATTGGCAGCTGAAAAAGCTTAACAGTATGCTGATATCAATCACCATGACTTAAAAACAGTCTTTAGTCACTAGCTATAGCATTCCTAGAGAAGGGCTTAGAGAAGGAGGATTTCTTCACGTAACCATCTCAATGAGGTGGTTTTTTGAAAGAGACTCTTAGACAAGTCTATTTTTGCACGATAGTGCAACTTTAAATGAATAGCTGAATGCTATGGATATGATAGGCAAAATGTTTTAAATATGGTAAAATAATTACGAAAGAAAGTAATTTAATTTCGTAAGAAACAAAGGAGGCCTAATATGACTGAAGCAAAGAATCCCTATTTTGGTACATTAACAGAAAGAATGCACCGCTATCGTGAGGCAGTTCTAGATAAAAAGCCTTATATTGATGCTGAGCGTGCTATTTTAGCAACAGAGGCTTACCAAAAACACCAAAACAAGCCATCTAATCTAAAACGCGCTTACATGCTGCAAAATATTTTGGAAAACATGACCATCTACATTGAGGACGAAAGCTTGATTGCTGGTAATCAGGCGTCTTCTAACAAGGATGCACCTATCTTTCCAGAGTACACTCTTGAATTTGTCCTAAATGAGCTTGACCTTTTTGAAAAGCGTGATGGCGATGTGTTTTACATCACTGAAGAAACCAAGCAGCAGCTTCGCGAGCTTGCACCCTTCTGGGAAAATAACAATTTGCGGGCCCGCTGTGGTGTCTTGCTGCCGAAAGAGGTTCAGGTTTATATGGAAACTGGCTTCTTTGGCATGGAAGGCAAGATGAATTCAGGAGATGCCCATTTAGCTGTCAATTACCAAAAGCTATTAGAGGTTGGCTTGAAGGGCTTTGAGGAACGGACTCGTGCTGCCAAGGCTGCGCTTGATTTGACTATTCCTGAAAGCATTGATAAGTACCATTTTTATGATTCTGTTCTGATTGTGATTGCTGCGGTTAAGGCTTATGCAGAGCGCTATGCCAAATTGGCGCGTGAGCTGGCCAAAACAGCTAATCCAGAGCGTCAGGCAGAATTGCTTGAAATCGCGCGTATCTGTGACAAGGTGCCTTACCAGCCGGCGGAAACCTTTGCTGAAGCGGTCCAATCAGTTTGGTTTATCCAGTGTATTCTTCAGATTGAGTCAAATGGGCATTCTCTTTCTTATGGCCGATTTGATCAATACATGTATCCATATGCCAAGGCTGATTTGGAGGCTGGTCGTGAAACAGAGGATTCTATCGTTGAGCGCTTGATTAACCTTTGGATAAAGACTCTGACCATCAATAAGGTACGCAGTCAGGCTCATACCTTCTCATCAGCAGGTAGTCCGCTGTATCAAAATGTCACCATTGGTGGGCAAACCAGAGATAAGCAGGACGCTGTAAATCCTCTATCCTACCTAGTGCTTCGCAGTGTGGCTCAAACCAAATTACCACAACCAAACCTAACCGTTCGATATCACAAGGGCTTGGATAATCGTTTTATGAATGAATGCATTGAGGTTATGAAGCTTGGCTTTGGTATGCCAGCTATGAACAACGATGAAATCATCATTCCGTCCTTTATCAAAAAGGGTGTCCTTGAAGAAGACGCCTATGATTATTCAGCAATTGGCTGCGTTGAGACAGCCGTTCCAGGTAAATGGGGCTATCGCTGTACTGGTATGAGCTACATTAACTTTCCGAAGATTTTGCTTATCACCATGAATGATGGTATTGACCCAGCTTCGGGTAAGCGCTTTGCAACAGGACATGGTCACTTCAAGGATATGACCTCTTATGACGAGCTAAAGGCAGCTTGGGACGCGACTCTGCGTGAAATCACTCGCATGAGTGTCATCGTAGAAAATGCCATTGACCTTGGGCTTGAACGAGAGGTGCCAGACATTCTTTGCTCTGCATTGACCGATGATTGTATCGGCCGAGGCAAGACGCTCAAAGAAGGTGGAGCAGTCTATGACTACATCTCAGGCTTGCAGGTGGGGATTGCTAACCTGTCTGATTCCCTAGCTGCACTGAAAAAATTGGTGTTTGAGGAGGGTCGCCTAACCACTGATGAGCTCTGGCATGCTCTAGAAACAGACTTTGCAGGTGAGCGTGGTGAAGAGATCCGTCAAATGCTGATTAACGATGCACCAAAATATGGTAATGATGATGACTATGCTGATAGCTTAGTGGTTGAAGCCTATGATACCTACATTGATGAAATTGCTAAATACCCTAATACGCGCTACGGACGTGGTCCGATTGGTGGTATTCGCTACTCAGGCACCTCATCTATTTCAGCTAATGTCGGCCAAGGTAAGGGAACCTTAGCTACCCCAGATGGGCGTCATGCAGGAACACCGCTTGCTGAGGGCTGCTCACCAGAGCACAGTATGGATAAAAAAGGACCAACTTCTGTTTTGAAATCCGTTGCCAAATTGCCAACAGATGAAATTGTAGGTGGGGTCTTACTCAACCAAAAGGTTAATCCTCAGACACTAGCAAAAGAAGAAGACAAGATGAAGCTGATGGCTCTGCTTCGGACCTTCTTTAACAGGCTACATGGCTATCATATTCAATACAACGTCGTCTCACGTGAAACGCTTATTGATGCTCAAAAGAATCCTGAAAAGCACCGCGACTTGATTGTGCGTGTGGCAGGCTATTCAGCCTTCTTTAATGTTTTATCAAAAGCCACTCAGGACGATATCATCGAACGTACCGAACACACACTATAGGAGAACAATTACTTATGGAATACATGCTAGATACTCTAAATCTAGAGGCTATTAAAAAGTGGAATCGCATTTTACCCCTTGCAGGGGTAACCTCAAATCCTTCAATTGCTAAAAAAGAGGGAGATATTGATTTTTTGAACGCATTAGAGAGGTTCGTGCGATCATTGGAGATAAGGCCTCTATTCATGTGCAAGTCGTGGCACAGGATTATGAAGGTATTTTAAAGGACGCTGCGGCTATTCGTCAGCAATGTGGTGATAGTATTTATGTAAAGGTTCCTGTGACAACAGAGGGACTCACAGCGATCAAAACCCTAAAGGCAGAGGGCTACCATATCACAGCTACAGCCATCTATACTACCTTCCAAGGCTTACTGGCCATCGAAGCAGGAGCAGATTATCTGGCACCTTACTACAATCGCATGGAAAACCTCAATATTGATCCGGAGGCTGTGATTGGCCAGCTGGCAGAGGCCATTGATCGTGAATGCTCTGATAGTAAAATCTTGGCAGCGAGCTTCAAAAATGTAGCTCAGGTCAACCGAGCCTTTGCTTTGGGTGCTCAGGCCATCACTGCTGGTCCAGATGTCTTTGAGGCAGGCTTTGCGATGCCATCTATCCAAAAGGCTGTAGATGATTTTGGCAAGGATTGGCAAGCCATTCATCATCGTCAAACTATTTAAAAGCCATCTAACCCATCGTTATATGAGCAAGAGCAGGGACGCTTCTATCAGCATAGCTAGACTAGTCTTGCTCACTCTTAGATGGTGAGAAGCGTCAAAAATCTGATTTAGAAAGAGGAACATCATGAAAGTATTTGCAAGTCCATCACGCTATATTCAAGGGAAAAATGCCTTATTTACCAATAGTGACATCATCAAAAAGCTAGGGCAAAAGCCGGTATTGCTCTGTGATGATATTGTTTACGGCATTGTCGGAGAACGTTTTGAGGGCTATTTAAGTGAGCATGGTCTACCACCTGTTCACGTAGCCTTTAATGGCGAAGCGTCTGATAATGAGATTAATCGTGTCGTTGCCATTGCTAGAGAAAATGATAATGATGTCATTATCGGACTTGGCGGAGGCAAGACCATTGACAGTGCCAAGGCAATCGCTGACATCTTGGAGATACCAGTGATTATCGCTCCAACCATTGCCTCCACTGATGCTCCAACATCAGCCCTATCAGTGATTTACACAGATGAGGGCGCCTTTGAAAAATACATTTTCTATGCTAAAAATCCTGAGCTTGTCTTGGTTGATACTCAGGTTATCTGTCAAGCACCAAAGCGCTTGCTGGCTTCAGGTATTGCTGATGGTCTAGCCACTTGGGTAGAAGCGCGTGCGGTTATGCAAAAAAATGGTGACACGATGGCAGGCGGCAACCAAACCTTGGCAGGACTTGCTATTGCTGAGGCCTGCGAGCGTACCCTGTTTGCTGACGGTCTCAAGGCAATGGCTAGCTGTGAGAAAAAGGTCGTTACTCCAGCTTTAGAAAATGTGATTGAGGCTAATACCTTATTAAGTGGTCTTGGCTTTGAAAGTGCAGGACTTGCTGCTGCTCATGCTATTCACAATGGCTTTACAGCTTTGACAGGTGACATTCATCACCTCACTCATGGTGAAAAGGTGGCCTATGGCACCCTAACACAGCTTTTCCTCGAAAATAAATCAAGAGAAGAAATTGACCGCTACGTTGACTTTTATCAGGCTATCGGAATGCCGACAACCCTAAAAGAAATGCATTTAGACACCGCCACCGAAGAGGATTTCTTAAAAATAGGGCGTCAAGCAACCATGGCAGGAGAAACCATTCACCAAATGCCATTTACCATCACAGCAGAGGACGTTGCCTCAGCGCTTGTTGCTGTAGATGCTTACGTTTGCAGCAGAACTTAATGCAGAACTGCTAAAGTTCTCTTAGCCTTATCAGGAGCCTATTGCTGGTAGCTCTTGACCAAAGGATTGTACCTACCTTAGCCTTAATTCAACTGTTAGAGGTGTTCCTCTTGCTGTGGTAAGAGAGGTTCTTTACTGCTAAAGGCTCATTCTCAGGGCAAGCTGGCCCCTCCAAATCATTTAAAAAGTCGTAAATCTAATCAATAATGGCTATCAGTATAGGCTACTGGTAGTCATTATTCTATATCTGATTTATGAGAACATACCAGTCAGCAGCTTTGCTGTGCCACCTATTTCTTGTCATTACAGTAGCTTAGCTTTATAGCTGACAGAGCAAATGCTTCCTCATCTATTAGCTCTTAATTCAACCGCTACAGTAATAGAAAAAGCTAATCAAAGTAAGGGCTAGTTTTTTTTGGTATCGCTATTAACAGTATGTATTAGAGGCTATCAGCCTAGCCATTATTGTGGTATAATGACACAACAACTTTTTAAGGAGGTTAGCTATGATTCGGAAGATTGGTATTGTCAGCTTGTCTAGTGGTATGCTTGGCGAGGCTAATGTCAAGCACGAATTGGATTTAGGCTTAGCCCGTTTAAAACAGCTAGGCTTAGAGGTAACGATACTCCCAAATGCTTTAAAGGGCATAGACTATTTTGATCAGCACCCTGAAGCAAGGGCAGCAGATATGATTCAGGCCTTTGCAGATCCGTCTATTGACATGATTTTGTGTGCCATTGGTGGGGTGGATACCTATCGCCTCTTGCCCTATCTGTTTATCGAACATCAGCTACAAGATGTTGTCAATCAAAAGGTCTTTCTTGGATTTTCTGACACCACGATCAACCACTTGATGCTTCATAAGCTTGGTATTAAAACCTTTTATGGTCAGTCCTTTCTTGCCGATATTTGTGAGCTGGCTGATGACATGCTGCCTTACTCGCTGGCTTATTTTAAAGAGCTTCTTGAGACAGGAACTATCGCTGAGATCAGACCTAGTGAGAAGTGGTATGAGGAGCGGACTGACTTTAGTGCAAACAGCCTTGGGACACAGAGAATAGCTCATCGCAATCAAGGCTTTGAACTATTAAAAGGTCCGTCCTTATTCAAGGGAGAGATACTAGGTGGGTGTTTAGAGTCACTTTATAAACTATTGGATTCGTCAAAGTGTTCAGATAGCGCTAAGCTCTGTGAGCAATACCAGCTCTTTCCAGATCTGTCTGACTGGGCAGGCAGGCTCTTGCTTCTAGAAACCAGTGAAGACAAGTCAGATCCAGCTCAATACCGCCGAATGCTTGAAACCCTCAAAGCAACAGGGATTTTTTCGGTGATCTCTGGATTATTGGTTGGAAAGCCGATAGACAACAGCTACTATGACGACTATAAGCAGCAGCTGCTAGCTGTTGTTGATAATGATATCCCCATTCTTTACAATGTCAATGTTGGCCATGCTACCCCAAGAGCCATTGTTCCCTTTGGTGTCATGGCTGTGGTTGATGCCAAAGAGCAGGTCATTCGATTTGTCCCTGATGAGCATACAGACCAAAATGACGTCTAACAAATCAAAACAGAAAGTGAGAGAGTCTATGCCAAAGGTTGACACGATAACGCAGGTTTATTTTATCCGCCACGCAGAGCCTAACTATCAAAACCACAACGACGTGACTAGAGAGCTCTCCGAGCATGGGGTTAAGGCGAGCCAAGACCTGGTTAGGCAACTAGCAGAGGTGTCGATTGACGCCTTTTATTCCAGTCCCTATAAACGCTCTATTGACACCATTGCCCCACTAGCAGCTAGTAGGGCAATGGAAATTAAGCTGATTGACGATTTGAGAGAGCGTAAGCTAGCTGATGCTTGGATAGAAGACTTTGTCGACACAGCCAAAAAGCAGTGGGACGATTTTACCTTTAAATTGCCGACAGGCGAAAGCCTGCAAGAGGTACAAGACAGAAATATAGCAGCTCTTAACCGTATTTTAAAAGAAGCAAAAGGCAAGACAGTAGTCATTGGCACACATGGCACAGCACTGTCAACCCTTATCAACTACTATCAACCAGACTTTGGTTTTGAGGATTTCGACCGATATAAGCATGTCTTTCCTTGGATAGTCAGAGCTAGCTTTGATGGTGACAAGCTGCTTGGGCTTAATGAGTTTCTAGTCTGACAAGTCTAGCCTTGATCCAGCTATTATAGGTGATGACAGCAACAAAATCAGATAATTAACCCTTTCATTAAAAAAAAAAAAACAAAACCTCGGAGACAAACTAGCCAGCAGCTATTTCTCATGAGTAATCAACATGTTAAAATCTTCTTTGGAGATATTAGACAACCATAATTATTATATCATCAAAGGAGAGAAAGATGACAAACAAAACAAAGCGTACAGGATTGGTACGCAAGTACGGTGCCTGCTCAGCAGCTATCGCCTTAGCAGCTCTTGCAAGCCTGGGAGCAGGTAAAGCAGTAAAGGCAGACCAGCCAGCAGCACTAAAATATCCAGAACCTAGAGACTATTTTCTTCATACTCGTGAAGGTGATGTTATTTATGATGAGGATATAAAAAGATATTTTGAGGATTTAGAAGCCTATTTAACAGCTAGACTTGGTGGGATTGATAAAAAAGTAGAAGAAGCTGCCCAAAAGCCAGGTATTCCAGGTCCTACTGGCCCTCAAGGTCCTAAGGGAGACAAAGGAGATCCAGGTGCCCCTGGTGAGCGCGGTCCAGCTGGACCAAAGGGCGATACGGGCGAAGCCGGACCAAGAGGTGAGCAAGGCCCAGCCGGACAAGCTGGAGAACGTGGACCAAAAGGAGATCCAGGTGCTCCAGGTCCTAAAGGTGAAAAGGGTGATACTGGTGCAGTTGGTCCTAAAGGTGAAAAAGGTGATACCGGAGCAACCGGACCAAAGGGAGACAAGGGCGAACGCGGTGAAAAAGGCGAGCAAGGCCAACGTGGCGAAAAAGGCGAGCAAGGCCAACGCGGTGAAAAAGGCGAGCAAAAACCAAAGGGTGATCAAGGAAAAGATACAAAACCATCAGCTCCAAAAGCACCTGAAAAGGCTCCTGCACCAAAAGCTCCAAAGGCTTCAGAGCAGTCATCTAATCCTAAAGCACCAGCTCCTAAGTCAGCACCAAGCAAATCAGCGGCACCAACAGGTCAAAAAGCAGCCCTACCAGCAACAGGGGAAATCAACCACCCATTCTTCACCCTTGCAGCTCTTAGTGTCATCGCTAGCGTAGGCGTCCTAACTCTAAAAGGAAAAAAAGACTAAGCTAGTTATTGTATCTTTCCTGTATGACACTAGCTAACAGCTAATCACAAACACCAGAGAGAGGTCTTTTCTGACCTCTCTTTTATATACACTGAGCACATGCTTACCTCAAAAAGACAGTAGTCTAAGTTTGACTACTGTCTCAAAAATCATTTTTATCTAAAGCTTTGATCAGCTTGACAAATGGTAGAGAAGGACTTGATTTCTAAGGCCTTTGACCTCAGTTTGACTTTTGTTAATTTTCCTTACGTTTTATAGCTGCTACACCAGCTGTAGCCATAACTGCAAGTGCAGCTGCGGTGAAGAATGGGTTCACAGCCTCACCTGTTGCTGGCAATTGATTAGTCGTTTTCTTCATCTCAGCTTTAGCTGCTGCTGCTTTAGAAGCTGTGTGAGCTGGCGCTGCTACTTTACCTGCTTGATCAGCTTTTTCAGGACTGAGTGGTTTAGCCTCTGGCTTAGTTTCTGGTTTGGTTTCTGGAACTTTAGGTGCGTCTTCTTGTGGTTTTGAATGTGGACTTGATTTTTTAATATCTTTAGCATCTAGGGCAACGCTTCTTTCCTCACCTGTTGTAGCTTGAGAAAGCTTTTTGCCGTTGACAAAAATCTCATAGAAAGTGCCATCTAGAAGCCCTTTAGAAAATACAGCTTTGCCATCAGCTCCTGTTGTTACTTTCTCTATCACACGACCTACTCTATGCTTTAGAGTGACTTCTTGTCCTGATAAAGGTTCAGCATCTTCATTACGAACGATAACAACCAAAGGTGTTTTACTGTATTCTGGCTCAACTGTTCCTTTTCCGTCAACAGTAAAGCTAGCTGAATGCTTGTCGCCATCAACACCTGTTCGTACAGTATAGCCTTGAGGAACGCCATTCACAAAAATTGATAAACTTCTTCCTAAAGGAAGCTTGTCAAAAACAGCTTGTCCTTTTTCATCTGTTGTCACAGTCGCAAGTGTTTTTCTGCCACTTGTTATATCTACCACTTGGACGTCTTTTCCAGATAATACTTTACCCTCAGGGTCTATAACTGTTGCGGTAAAAGCAAAGCTACCTTCAATAACATCATCATGATGGTGGTGTGCATGATCACTGTGATGACTACTCTGCCCATCGTCAAAAGGCTTAGAAACATCAATCTTATCCAATAAAATAACATGATGATGATCGTCATGTGGATACATCAAGGCCTTACCCTCTGAAGTATCCAATAATTGAATCTTGTCTAATGGCAAGCCTGTATTTTTGGCGATATAAGCTTTTTTTACGGCAATAATATCTTCAGCTGATTGATTAGTGTCTAGCGGTAATTTATCAGCTGCTGCTACAGGATTTGCGGTTTCTGATGCTTTTGTAATTGGTTTATCAGCCATCACCTCAGTGCTGTCAGATAACTGTTGATTAGCTGTATCTGCAGTATCTTTATCCTCACCTAACCTCGGTTGGACTACAGTGTGATTATCCACTGCTGGTGATTCATCAGCAAATGCTACTGACGAGTTAGTTGACATCGCTAAACCAGCAGCCATTAAAGCAGCTGGGATAAGTAAAGAGTATCGGGTAACTTGATTCTTTTTCATTAATAACTCCTTATAACTATTATTCATTTTAATTAATTAACCAGTTAACTATATCAATCTATCAAAAAAATATAGTATGTCAACCTCTTAAAGTGATTTAATCAGAACAAACGTATGAAGAAAATCATTTGGTGAAAAAGAAGCTTATTTTAGCTGAAATAGATCCATTATAAAAGAGGTGTCGTGAAGTAACTCAATATTCACCTATTTTTGTCGCAAGTATTCTAATAGGAATAGAAAAAGGGCAGTTGCTTGCAACAACTACCCAATGTAAAACCGTTAAAGACGGTGACAGAAAATAACTGTTAACTGAACTACCTCAAAAGTTAAACCAAAGATCTAACCGTTGGATGTTGGTTTGTAGAGCGGTTATTTTTTTATTGTTATGTTTACAACGACTAAGCTCATCAGTGTAAGGGAAAGGGACTTCCATATTAAGAAGTATATATACATCCTAGATGAGACGTGTAATGAATGGGTTGAACAAATAGTTGCTTAATTTTGGGATAAGGGTTATAATAAAAATAGAAAAAGGGCAGTTGCTTGCAACAACTACCCAATGCAGAACCGTTTGAGACGGTGGCTGGTTTTATAGTTAAAAGATAACCGTTAACTCGCCAAAGTTAAGGACGGTTATTTTTTATTGTCATCTTTGAAGATTTGATAGCACAAGCTGATAAGCGCAATAGTAAAGCTACTAAAGCCTAAAAGGATTTATACCACTTCAAAAGCTGTCAATGCTTTGACTCATCCTTTCTGTTAGATTTTGATGAACTGCCCATAGGCCTCACCTACCTTTCAGAAATAAGAGCCACCGTCTTAACCTTTCTGCTTTATCATTATAGCATATTGTTATTAAGGTTGACTATTCAGACTCGTCTAAAGAAGTGTAATAGTTGCTTAATTTTGGGATAAGGGTTATAATGAAAATAGAAAAAGGTAGTTGCTCGACACAACTACCCATGCAGAACCGTTTAAGACGGTGGCATGTTTTATGTTATTAAAAATAACCGTTAACTCGCCAAAGTTAAAGACGGTTATTTTTTATTGTCATCTTTGAAGATTTGATAGCACAAGCTGATAAGCGCAATAGTAAAGCTACTAAAGCCTAAAAGGATTTGTACCACTTCAAAAGCTGTCAATGCTTTGGCTCCTCCTTTCTGTTAGATTGTGATGAACTGCCCATAGGCCTCACCTACCTTTCAGAAATAAGAGCCACCGTCTTAACTTTTCTGCCTTTTTATTATAGCATACCCTATCTCTGATTGACTAGCTTAAGAAGGAGGGGATGTGATTTGGATACAAATTTTTGTTAACTTTTTTAAAGTCTCCAAATGATTTAAAAAAATGATATTAATGCTCTAAGTAAGAATATTAATAATATGGTTTTACCACTTATTGTATGAGGTATCATTTCTAAAGAGTTATTTTTCAGACAGAAGGCTTGTTAAAGCAAACAGAAGCAATACTAAAGGCATTAGATGATAATCAAGGCCTTTTTCATGTCTTAAAATGAGTATACTAGCTGTCGTGTTGGATAGAATTCATATAATGATTTAACTGCTTTTGATTTTTTAAAACGATTGTTTTATGAGGATATTGTTTAATAACTGCTTTATAGTTATTTAAATTATTTTTTGAGCGTCCGTCTAACAGAATCCATTTCATAAATTCAACATCAAATTTTTCATTACAGTTTTCAGCCATATCAGGACGTGTTTGTCCCCTATATTTTAAATATCGCTTAAAAGCTCGGTAAAAACAATTAAATCTATTAAAGTTAAAATATATAATGTGATCAGCCTCTCTCATACGCTCTTCATAAAGACAGCTTGAATAATTACCTTCAATAATCCAATGTTTTTGTGACATAAATGTTGATATATCAGAGACCATTTGACTAACTGTTCGCTCTTGCCAGTTTGATGCAAAATGAATTTTGTCTAAATGAAGTACAGCACAATTGTAGTGTTGACCTAAAACATTTGCTAAAGTCGACTTTCCAGAACCACTATAGCCAATTATTACAATTTTCAATCTTTGTCTCCTTTGTCAATGCTGTACTTTGACTTATATTATAGCATAAAGAATATATTTTGGGGACAAATCCTCTTTAGACAAGCAAAAAAGCCTTTCCCGACTTTATCACTTGTTTTAGTCCACACCTTACTCAACCCCTTGGTAGAGTAAGGTTTTTTTAATAAATTTTAACGCTTTTTCTTGTTGTGTATGGTTATATATGTTATAATAAACTATGGCTTTTATTAAAACAACAACGAATAAAGAAGGTAGGACGCATGTCTACCTTGTAGAAGGGTATCGTAAAGATGGTAAGGTCAAACAGCGTATCCTTAAAAAATTTGGTCTCTTAGATGAGCTTGAATTGGAAGAACCAGGGATTCTTGAGCGTCTTAAGCGCGAAGCTAAAGAAGATACTTTAAATAACCCTAAGGTACTCCAGGTTTCCTATGACCTCCTTGCCCCCATGAACCAACCGGATCAATCTTATGGTTGGATGGTTTTGGATAATCTCTTCGAATCTCTGGGGCTCACAGCCTTTTTAAAGGGTATCAAAACGAAGTCTGAGTATGACTTAGTGCAAGTGCTAAAGCTATTAGTTTTTCAGAGAATTCTCCGACCAGATAGTAAACTTGCCACCTATGCCTCTCAAGCAGACTTATTTGGCCATTGGGACATCAGCTTAAATGCCATTTATCGCTCCTTGAACAAATTGAACACCTTGAAAGATGATCTTCAACATCATCTTCACAAGGTAGTGAGTCAGATGATCAAACGTGAAGCCAGTCTCGTTTTCTACGATGTCACCAATTATTATTTTGAGACAGATATTCCAGATAACGAGTTGGTTTCAGAAAATGGAGAGATACTACAAGAAGGGCTTCGAAGACGTGGTCCGAGTAAGGAACACCGTCCAAAACCCATTGTGCAATTAGGACTCTTTAGGGATACCAACGGTATTCCGATTAGCTATAAACTGTTTCGAGGTAATCAAACCGATCCTGTTACCTATCTTCCAGCGGTTGAGGAAGTCAAAAAACAATTTGGAATTGAGCGGTTAATTGTAGTCGCCGATAAGGCGATGAATAGTATGGCTAATGTTTCAGAAATGCTCAAGCAAGAAGATGGCTGGCTCTTCTCACAGAAACATCGCGGACGCCGAGGAGCTCCAAAAGATATTCAAGAACACATCCTTGATTCATCGGATTGGCAATTTAACCCAGAACTTACCTTCGCTAAGAAATCTTATATCCGTGAACGGAAGTTAGGGAATAAAAAATCTTCCCCAGTGGTTCAAGAGAAGGTTCTCATCACTTGGTCTAAAAAATATGCCGACCGGGAGCGCATTCGTCGTGAAGGTGCTTTAGACTATGCCAGTCAGTTAACCAATGCGGAGCTTTTTCGTAGAACCAGTAAAAAGGGAGGCAAGAAATACCTAGAGCTCCAATATTTGGATAAAGAAACTGGCGAGGTTAAACCCTACTCTCCTTTGATTACGATTGATCAAGAACAGGCTGATTTTGATGCTCAGTTTGATGGGATTAATGTGCTTGTCACGAGTGAAATAGAAATGACTGATGAGGAGATGTTAAATGCCTATAAAGAGCTAGCCAAGATTGAAGATTGTTTCCGTGTGACGAAAACAGAACTGGAAAGTCGTCCTGTTTACGTTTGGACGGAAAAACACATTCAAGCTCACTTTCTAACCTGTTTCATTGCTTTAGTTCATCTACGCCTCCTTCAACATCAGATAGATTGGCAGATGAGTCCTGAACGTATCATTACTGCCTTAAACAGTGCCAAGGTAACACCGTTACAAGATAACTACTACAGACTTCAAGAAAGCCTTGATATGCAGGAGTTAAACAGACTGCTAGGAATTGAATGGGCGAAGGGAATCGTTAAGTTTGAAGAGCTCAAACATTACGCTAAAAATCCATATACAACACTAAAATAAATTTAAAGACCAGCAAAATCCCTTGGGACACAAGGGGTTAGCTGGTCTTTACTTGTTTTTAAGTGATAAAGTCGGGATTATAGCATAAAGAATATATTTTGGGGACAAATCCTCTTTAGACAAGCAAAAAAGCCTTTCTAGCAGAGGCTTTTTTGAATTTGGATACCCCCTACGATGATTTCCTACAATTTTTTCTGGCAATAATAATCGATAATGCCGATTTTAAAGGCTTTTTATTTTGATAAATTATTGAAAAATGGTTATCAGAAAAATAATGTGGGATAAAAGGGGACATTTCCATATAAATTTGGTATAAAAATTTAAAATCAGATTTTATCATTTTTAATATATTCTGTTTGATTAGTATATGAGATTTAGCATTACTGTGGTGGTCTAGGAGGACACTACATAGTAATTTGAATGTTTTTTTCACAGGGTTTTAAATTTTTAGAATGAATTAAGTTAATAAATTTGGTCATTTGAATTACTTTATTTGTAGTTAAAATTTTGTATTACTGGGATTCAACTTGAAAATATAAACCAATAATTGTTAAGCTTAAAAATAATATCCAAAGAATATTACTATTAAATACGTAAATCATTGAGAAGACACTTGTTCCAATCGGAATGGAGATCATAACTAAGAATGAAATAAATGATGATACTTGAGCAAGCATATTATCAGGAACATTTGTCATTAGAGTTGCACTGAATTTGGGGTTAAATTTCCCTACTAAAAAACAATTAAAAGAAAAGACAAAAAGTACAAAAATGAATGGAAACTTCAAAAATGAAAAAATTCCTATTAATGCAAAACTATATAATTCTAATGCTAGTATTTTTTTAAAGATAATCTTGAGAAAAAATCTTTAGGAAATAGACTTCCTAAAATATTTCCTAAAATCATTGTAGTGTTCAGAATTAGTAAAGTTTGTCCGTAAGAGAAGTTTTGCCATTTATTCTCTAGAAAGTATAGATTAAAAATGGGGATAATTGCAGATCCTAGTACATTTGAAATGATTACAGTTGTTATTAATTTGATAAATTGACTATCAGATTTAGTTGAAAAAATTCCTTTACTCGCATCATACATTTCTAAAAAATTTCTTGAAAAACTGTGTCTTGTTATTTTTTCTTTATTATTTATCAATAACGATTTAATAGATACTAAAATAATTGATGATATTAAAAAGGAAAAAGCATTTATTATTGCAACAAAACCAAAGTTTTTATTTGAAATTTCAAGTAACCAAATACCAAATATCTGTCCACCTATCCCACAAATGAAGGAAATAATATTTCGAAGCGAGTAAGCAGTCATTAATTCATCTTGAGGGATATGGTGCTTAAATATTGGCATCGAAATCCCAGATAATAGATTAGATATACAATCAGAAATAATATTAATAAGACAAATTATAGAAAATACTAAGTATGATTTCTGATTGGTTAAATAAGCAATTATCATAAATAATATGGACTGAGAGATTCCTCCCCAAATCAACCATTTGGCTCTATTTCTTATTCTATCAGCATATTGACCTATTAAAAGTTGAAACAATATTGGGATCATCAATATAATATTAGCTATACTTACAAGAGTTTTTGAATGATATGTAGATGCAACATAAATGATAAAAACAATATTATATATTGAAGAGCCAAATTGATTTAAAAAGGTAGATATAGAAGTATATCTGAAAAATCTGTTATTTACCAGTAGATTCATTAATAACCTCAATATAGTGATTAAATACTTGAATAAATTGTTCTTTTTCAACTAGTCTATGCTCAACATAAAAGCTAGTATTTAATAACAATTTTTCAGCATAAAATAAATAATCATCTTTCTTATAGATTTGTGAATATACATTTAATAAAACTTCAGCAACACCTAGCATTCCATTAAAATATCCAGGTCGTTGAGCAAATTCAAATTGGAGGCTATCTGCCAATTCGATGATAATATCTTTATATTTTTCTGGATCAAGTAATATTAAAACAGTAATTAAACCAGCATTTCCTGAATCTACGTAAGGAGATCCATTGTTATTTTCAATTGGAACCATTCTACCCATTTTAGTAGAAATTAATTTAGCAAATATTTTTTGTAAACCATAATTAAGTTCATCATTTGAAATTTTTCCAACAATATAGTTAGTATAAAGTTTACCTGCTAAACCATCAATTCCATATCTATTATATGAATCAATCCGATATTTTATATCATCTGAATCAGACTGAACTGCCCCCCAAAAGTTAGACATAAAATCTAACAATTGGGGGGCTATTTTTATGACATTGAGTTATGAAGACAAGGTTCAAATCTATGAGCTACGGCACATTGGAAAGTCCATTAAATGCTTATCAGAAAAGTTTAGTATTGCAGAATCTGACCTCAAATACATGATTCGCCTGATTGACAGGTATGGGTTAGCCATTGTCCAAAAAGGTAAGAATAGTTATTATTCTCCAGAACTGAAGCAAGAGATAATAGATAAAGTTCTGATTGATGGTCAATCTCAAAAACAGACGTCCTTAGACTATGCTTTACCAAATTCTAGTATGCTTTCAAGGTGGATAGCGCAATACAAGAAAAACGGCTATACTATTCTTGAGAAAAGAAGAGGGAGGCCACCAAAGATGGGACGTCAACCAAAGAAGACTTTAGAACAAATGACAGAGTTGGAGCGACTCCAAAAAGAATTAGACTACCTTAGAGCGGAGAATGCTGTGCTAAAAAAGCTGAGAGAATACCGGTTGAGGGACGAAGCAAAGCTCAAAGAGCAACAGAAATCATCCAAGAATTAATCGGTCAATTTTCTCTAGCAACTTTGCTTGAAATCCTTGATTTATCGCGGTCAACCTATTATTATCAAGTCAAGCAACTAGCTCAAGAAGATAAGGACATGGACTTAAAGGAGCTCATTCAAGGCATCTATGATGAACATCATGGCAATTATGGCTATCGTCGCATTCATCTGGAACTAAGAAATCGTGGTTTTATCGTCAATCACAAAAAAGTACAACGTTTGATGACTGTCATGGGCTTAAAAGCTCGTATCCGTCGTAAGCGCAAGTATTCTTCTTACAAAGGTGAGGTTGGCAAAAAGGCTGATAATCTGATTAAACGTCAGTTTGAAGGTTCTAAGCCCTACGAGAAGTGCTATACCGATGTGACGGAATTTACCTTACCTGAGGGGAAACTCTATCTATCGCCTGTTCTTGACGGCTATAACAGTGAGATTATTGATTTCACCCTGTCTCGATCGCCTGACTTGAAGCAAGTACAAACCATGCTTGAGAAGGCTTTTCCAGCGGATTCGTACAATGGAACGATTCTCCACAGCGATCAAGGCTGGCAATATCAACATCAGTCTTATCATCACTTTTTGGAGACTAAAGGCATTCGTCCATCCATGTCTCGCAAGGGAAATAGTCCAGATAATGGGATGATGGAGTCCTTCTTTGGTATTCTCAAATCTGAGATGTTTTACGGCCTTGAGACAACTTATCAATCCCTTAATGAGCTTGAACAAGCTATTACAGATTACATTTTTTACTACAACAACAAACGCATTAAAGCAAAGCTAAAAGGACTTAGCCCTGTGCAATACAGAACTAAATCCTTTCACTAATATGTCGTGTCCAACTTTTGGGGGTCAGTACAGTCTAGACTCTTTTAAAATTACTCCTATTAATGTCATTAATAAATGAAGTCATCTTTTAATCCCCTTTCAATATTGATATTAATAGGATAAGTCATTTTATTGTTTTGATATATATTTTGAATATAAGCAAAAATTCAATCTATGATATTTTTGAATTCATTGTAGTAATAAGTTGAGATTTCCTCATAGCCTAAATCTTTAAAGATGTTGATTCCCTTCTTAATTAAAAAAATCCCTTTGTTTTTATCAAATTTTGTTAAATAATAACCTTTTGCAATCATAAAAACAATTTTTAGATAAGCATCTCGAGTTTGTGAGAAATTTTGTTTTATTGTTTCAATTAATATTAAAGCATCTTCTAGTCTATTCTTTTCGACACTATAGAATACACCATTTATTAGTATTGTCTGAATAATAGCGCTATTATAAGAAAGTCTTTTATAAAAATCAGAACGATGTAGCATTTCTTGACAATAATTTAAAAATGCGTTCGGTTCAAACAGATGAATAGTTTCTGAGAAAAGAGTTAATTCATAATTTGCCCAATTTACCATCGAAAAGAGATAATTTTTTAGATATTCAATCAAATCATCGGAGATAAAATAATTATTATTCACAGATTTGATTCTAGCTTTAATTAATATATTATTTAGTCTATGATATTGTTCTCGACCATCAATTTTAATTTTATCTAGTTCCTTTTTCGCTAATTTTTCTAACTCAATCTCATTGTATGGATTGTAGAAGTGATGAATGTTTTTTTGTAGTGTAGAAAAGTCTGTAGGTTCGTCTTCTCGAACTAATAGGTTATATTCTTCTATATCCAAATAAATATTATCTAAACAAGCGAAAAGTTTTTGAGCAGACATCTCGGATTGGCCATTTTCAAAACGGGAAAGCATAGATTCTGAAAATTCTTCTCCAGTTGCTTCACTCAAAGTTATTCCCCTTGATTTTCTCATAATTTTAAATGATTCTCCCATTTTATTTAGCATATACCTCTCCTACTAATTTAACTTATTCTTATTAATATTATTGTTTACAAGTATTTAAATAATGACCTACTTTTTTAAAATATTTTTTCTTCCGTTCTCTGTATATGAATTATATATTAGTCGATTCAAATCTTATTATATCTAATTCATTGCTTGATTGATCTTTATATAAATCAATAAGTGATTAAATAAAACATTAAAAAACCTTGTCATATCAACGTTTGTTGAAGATGTCAAGGTTTTTTCTTGTGTTTTGGGGCATTTTTGGGGCATATTATAGCCGATTTAAGATGTCGACGACTTCATTTTTCATGCTTTTCGTGACGTGGGTATAGATTTGTTGAGTAGTTTTCGAGTCAGCATGTCCAACTCTATCCATGATAGTTTTTAAGGGCACTTTGTTTTCTGCAAGGCGACTCACCAGGGTATGACGGAAGATGTGGCTGGTGAGTTCTTTTTGAATCGGTTTTTCTAGTCTCTTATTTGCCGCTCTGATAGAGGTGTTGAGGGCGTTGTCTTGAATAGGAACACCATTTCTGGAAATGAAGATGTAGCCCATGTCCTTGTAATTAGGATTAGTATTTTTTTCAAGAGCATTAATTTTCAGTATATCCTGAATAATTTCTTTTTCACGTTTGGTTATCAATGTTTCACGCCAACTGGAATTTGTTTTAGGGGTGGTTTTGATAGCGTTTCTATAGCCATTTGAGGTGTAGTCAAGAGTTCCGTGGATTTCAATGATATCATTTTTGATATTGTCTGGCTGTATAGCTAGAGCTTCTCCAATGCGGCAGCCATTTAAGCTCATAAATTCTGCCAGATAAGCCATTTTAATCGATCCTTTACGTCTATACATTTCATCTAATAGCCTTTTGAGTTCATCTTTTTCTAAAAACTTCTGGGCAACGTCTTCAAAGTCTTTGATGGTCTTAACAGGTTTTGCGAGTTGGGTACTAATAACTGGATTGATTGAGACATACTCTAAAGCGATAGCGTAGTCGAAGGTTTGTTTGAGCAGCTGCCGTGCTCGTTTACGTTTGTCATAACTACCTGGTATTTTGTCGATAATACTTTGCAGGTATTTCGTGGTTATCTTGGCAATCATCACTTCTGGATCAATTAAGTTTCGCAATTCTCTTATTCTAAAATCAAGAGAGCGGACAGAAGTTGATTTGAGTGATTTCTGATGATGTTCCCACCATTCGTTCATGACATCTAGTAGGTAGGCATCGGTTGTGGTAAGACTTGTTAAGATTTTAGATATTTTTTCGTCAAGATATTTTTGGGCTTCTTTTCGTATTCGTGGCGTGTCTTTTTCCATAAGGACAGAAGCTCTGCACCACTTGCCAGTATACGGGTGTTTGTACCGTTCTACAAAATTTACTTTTCCGCTTTTGTGTTTTTCTGACCACATTGTTTTTTACCTCATTTTCTGTTAAAATAGGTATAGTAAAGAGACCTACTGCGAAGCAGGTTTTTACTATACTAGATTTGCCTCACGCTCGCACCGACCAAAATTTGAGCGTAGGGCTTTTTTTATTTTACTTGATTTTCTCAAATACCATTGTAGCTTGTATTCTATCTCCGCCACCAAATCCTTTACTGCCACCATTTGATGTGGTAATAGTGTGTAGGCGATATCCTTTTTTTGCTTGCTTATTAATAACATTTTCAAGTTCAGTTAAATTTCCTGAGCCTGTTCCTATAAGCTTTTCTTTTAGTGTAACTTGTAGCACAACATATTCATAATTTTCGCCAGAAGCAGTCGAAACAGTACTAGCTTCTTTTACATTGTCCAAAAATCCCATGATAATCTCCTTTAACCTATTAAAGTATAATATTCATCAATTACCATTTTTTCATCGGTAATTGTTTTTAACTTATATTTTTCCATGAAACGAGCATAGTTGAATTCATTTACATTGTCTAAATAAGATAACTCTTCTTTTAGCAAGTGATGAATCATATTTCTGTCTGCTTCTAATTCACACAGTTCTCTATTTAGTTCATACTGTCTGTTGGTATGCTCTTTATGACCGATTTCATGATATATTGCTTTCTTTTTTTCATGATCATCAAGATAAGAACCAATACCAAGAACTTTGCAGTCATGGTTAACAAACGCTTCTTTATCTGTGCCACGGTTATCATAAAATAAAAGCTCATAACCGTGACCTTTGACATACTCTTGAAGTGATAAGTCCATAGTTAATCTCTATTCTTGAATCTTTGTTCTAAGACTGCTGCAATGAGATCAATATCATCATCGGTAAGTGGTTTTCCATCATAAGACATTGACTGAGCAGCTATCTCTTTAAAGTCTATTGTTTTTTGACTAGTGGTGCCATTAGCAATAGCAGGATTATCAGTGCGACCAAGCAAATAATCTGTTGAAACATTGAAGTAGTCTGCTATTTCAGCAATTCTTTCAGCGTTGGGTTTTTGAGTTTTCAACTTATAGAGTGTATTTCGGCTATATTCTAAAGTTTCCTCTAGTTGAATAAGTGTAATTCCACGCTGTTTGCACAATTCTTTGATTTTTTCAAACGTCGGAAACATTGATTTATCAACCTTTCTAAGGCATGACAAAAAATATTTCAACTTTTTGGGTGAAAAATGTTGACAATTCAACCAAATGGGTGTATCATATTTTTTGTAAGCAAGAGATAACTAAAAAAACAACTAAGCAAACAACTATAAAACAGTTTTGGCGAACGAGTTTAAGTTGATTTGTTAAGGTTCTTTAATATGCTTTAATTCTAACTTTTTAGGTGTGAGTTGTCAAGTGGTCATATACTAAAAAGTTGAAAATTTAGTTATTTCTTGTTTACAAATTTTAAAACAAGGAGGAAAAATGAAAAAAAACATCGTTGATCTACAAAAGCGTAAAGAGCATTTTCAGTGGGTCGCTGATAGCTTAGAGGGGAAAGAAAACGAACTTTACGTGGAAAGAGATTGGTACGACAATCCGACTCTTATTTCCAAAGAGGATGCAAAAAAAGAAGTAGAGCAAATACGACAAGAACTTATTCTACTTCAAAATAAATCATTTATTGAATATATTTTGCAATTATTGCACCAACTATTCCACCGACAATAAGGTTGATTATACCGATTATCACTTTTCCTGAGATTGTTTCTTGAAAAGTGGAAAGTAATCCAGATAGGTTAGTTCCTCTCATTTTCCATTTAGGGGTGTTAGTTTTTAAATCATCGTTGATAGCTAAAGTGAGGAATGTTGAAAAGCTATTGACCTTGCTTGATGTTGACATACTTAGTTCATGGTATTGTCTCGAAGAGAAAGCGTCAGCTTCTTGTTTACCTGTCAGAAAACGATGTGGGGTTAGATTGTTCAATTCAAGTAATTTTTCAATATGCGGATTGTCAATATATCCTCCACCGTACATCTTTTTAAACAGATAGGCTAAATCGATCTTTTTGTCATCATCAATGATTATTGGTGTGCCGCCTAGAACTTTGAATCGCTGCTCAATAGCATGAAAGCCAAAGACAGTATCTCTCATATTCCAGTGAATCCAATTTTTGTCGGTATTTCTGTCAACAAATGTGAAGAAATCTGTTAACAGCTCTTTTTCGATAGTTTCATAAGTATCATCAGTAATTGGGGTATCTAATATCTCGGAGTACTGATGAATGGAAAAGTTGTTGGTTTGGGCATTATTGAATTGACGAACTGAAATGGAAGCTATTCTAGGACTTTTACCACCTAGATTATAAAAACTTTCGCAGGAGTAATGGATAATCAGATATTTTTCTGGTCGTTCTTCAATACTTTTAAGGATAGTATTAGCGTATTTATAATCAGAGTATCGAGACATTTTTACCTCAAGTTTTTATTTTTATTATATCAGAAAAGAAAGGAGAAAATATGCCAGATATTGCAGTTGGACGAGAAAAAGTTGTTACCTTCCTAAAAAGTAACAATATCAAGAAGAGTGATTTAGCAGCAGCCTATGGTCTCAATCGTCAAGAGGTCACTAACATTCTTAGTGGCTCAACTAGAGGACCAAAGGCTAACCAGTTTATTCTGCGAGTGATTGCAGATTACAGCATTGAGTAAATGCAAAAAAAAGGAACTGATTGCAGTCAGCCCCTTATCAAAAATTCTACTTACATTATATCACAGATTGGAGGTAAGAAATGCCAAAAGCTGAATTAGTTTACAGACCAGCTAAGCAATCTGAAAAAGCAGAAGCTGGTGACTATGAACACCTTTGCCAAATCTGGGAAGGTTTAACAGTCGGAACGGCCAAGGTTTGGGCGGCAGAAATGAGAGATCACCCAGATTTTAAACAATTTATCAATAATCCAACGCATAGAATTGTATTCATTGATTACGAAGGTTTCCGTTTATTTGTTAAATGGAAAAGTCGTAACCGCTATAAACCCAAGAAGGAAACCCTGGCAGAAATGCTTGAAAATATTAAATTCGAAAAAAGAGTAGGAGCATAACATGAACAAATTAGAATTATTTTTATTAGTAACAACTGTTGCTTTAGCAATTGTTGCCAGGATACAATATGAAGTCATCAAAAAACACAACTCGCCAGAGAATAAGCGAAAAATTTTTAGGGAAGTAGCTTTAGAAAACAGCAAGAAATGGAGTGCAGAACGTTATGTCTAAATGGGAATTACAAAAACAACTACTGGAAAATGCGACAGATTTTGAGAGCACAGTTGAGGCTTTACTTGACTTAAACGAGTCTGGCGAAATATCTGATCTGGAACTCTTACTGAACTTAAAGGATAAATTCAGAAGCTATTCCAAAGAAAAAATACGTATCCTTAATGAAATTCTCAAGCTAGGAGGTGCAGAATGATGACAACTTTTGAAAAGATTATTAAGAAAATTAATCGGATTGAGGGGGAGTTAGTTAAACCTGAAGCTGAAAGACGAGATAGCTTACCTATCCTATCTGCTCAGTTGGGTTCTATTAAACAAGATTTAAAATTGATGCTTTGGATTGAGCTACTGACGTTAAATGACGTAGAGAGATATGAAGCTCTTTATCAAGGAAATGATTTTAAATTCAGTGAAACTTTCTTAGAGCGTCAAGCGACGAGAAAAGCCTTTTGGAGACGATTAGCTAAAGAAACTTTCAAAGAAGACCAGGATAAGAGGAACTTTGTTAAGTTGGCTGAGAAAGAATTTAAAGGTGCAACTTTGTCATGGCAAGAATTTTTGTGGGGTAAAAAGAAATGAATATATCACTAAAATTTATTGATGAAACCCTAGCTGGCTTAAATGATATTTTACGTCAGGGGGGGCTCTTGCTCCCAAAACCAAGCCTTAGCAGACGCAGTTTTTATACTAACAGCTTTAAAACAAGTAATTGAGGAGAGAAAATGAACTATTTAGAATACGCACTAGTTTATCTTGAACGTGAGTTAGAAATTATTGATAACGAAGTTATCGAAGTTGAGTTGCCGGGCGGAGATTGGGAGTT